>JAIMAW010000001.1 GCA_023511755.1 Candidatus Pacearchaeota archaeon
GGGACAGACAGCAAGGACGTTTAGGATAGTAACACCGACTGGAAACCGCATCGTTACTCTTTTTCCTGGTGGTCATAATTTTATGGTTAATAAAATTTTTGATACTGTTGACAGCGCAAATGTTAAATGCTACTCTAAGGGGGCTGTTTGGTCAGATACGTTAATACAGAGGTTTGATATCGGGCTTCCTAGTGATAATATTTATTTCAACAGGGAAAAGTTTTCGAGGAAGCCGGCATTGAATGACAGCATTATCTTTGAAATAACAGAAGGAAGCTATTATGGGAGAACTGCTTGCCAGTATAAAAGGGCTCTGTGGGATGCTGATTCAGCGCCAAGTTGTTCATTGCGCCTTGTTGGCGTCAACGAGAACTTGGAGAGCAAATTAGATGAGCCGAGGTCATTGATAATCAGGCCAAACCCTGCTAAAAACTATATCGTGTTCAATCAAGAGGTAAAAGGATTTTTGTATGATGCCACAGGCAAGAAAATAATGAGCCTTGATTCAGACAAACTTGATTTGAAGAAGATTAACATCCCTTCGGGAGTTTACTTCATCAAAGACGACAAAAAGAAACTTGGCGGAAAAGTGACTGTCATCAGATAAGGATTTTTATTCTTGCTTCCAAGATATTGGAGCTGTTGATGTCATGAAAAAATAAACATTGCCTGGATAGACGTTGAAGTCTAATTGTGGATGAGCTCGTATCTCTCCACATAAATGCGCCATTATCTTTTGATTCTGCACATCCCAGTAGCCGAGACTATCATCGGGCAGCAGCCCCAAACTATCACAGAGTTGCGAAGCTTTATCGAGCTTTGTGTCCAGGGGAAGGGAAAGATAATTGGCTCCGGGGCAGAAGTTGAACGTGAGATGGTCGGGGAGTTTTGTGACATAGGTTAGCCCGATATCTCCGATTGTTGAAGAGAGGGAGTAAGGATATCCTTGTTGCATTGTGAATACCCCTGTCACTACATCCTTTGGCCCTCTGCCTCGCGCTGTTCCGACGAATCTCTGCTGGCTACAGAACCATTGTGAAACATAATCTGCCCTTGACCTTTCCATAAGCTCGTAAGAAGGCACTTCGCCGTAAATGTTGATGATCCAATTTATGTTTGTCCTTGGCGCGTCCCTCGGTTGCGATGGCTGTTTGAAGATTATTTGCGTGAACTTGACGAAAGCTTCGGATTCCATCGGGCATTCGACTATCTTCTTCGAGCACTCGTCGTAAATTATAAGCTCTTCTATTGGCATCATACTAGTTTTATACCATCCCTCGCTCTCGGAGCCTATGTACTTGCATTCTGCGTATGCACCAGCGCATACATCATACTTGATCAAGTTGCCATCGCACGAATCATACCATCCCTCGCTTTTTGTGCCCTCGAACATGCATATTGGCTTGCAACCGAGCTCGGCAATGCCTGCAATCTTATAAAACTTGATAGGCTCTGCTGTGCCCCCTGGCTCGTTTAGTTCTCTTTCATTCTTGTCAATCTCTTTGATAGTCCATTCGCAATCTGGCGCATCGCCTTCTTCGTTTCCCTCGCCCTTGATGGTCTTGCATCTTTTGGCTGTGTTAAGGGTTTGAGACTTGACAACAGCTCCTTTTGGATATTCCCATGCCAAATTAACCAGGTCTTTAATCTCATCATACTCCACTTGCGCCTTGATTGGAGGCAATAAACTGCAGTCTATAGGCGTTGCACAATCCTCTGGGCAATTATCTATTGTCTCATACTCTTCACAGAGGTGGTTGCCGCAATCCACGCAGTATTTTTGGGATATTGGAATGCCGCCGTCCTTTGGCGGAATAAATTCTACGAGCTTAAGGCCATCGCAGCAGTTGTAAGGCGGCATGACTGCTGAGCTTGCAGGCGCGCAACAGTCTTCGTTGCAATTCTGATAAGTCTCTAATGGCGTCTCGCAAACTGTGTTGCCGCACACTGGCTCACAGTCGACAGGGCAGTTAAGATAATTTTCATTTTCCTCACATAGGGCATTGCCGCAGATAGGCCCACAATCTTCTGGACAGTTGTACGGCGTTTCAGGGTCTTTGCAGAACTTGTCGCCGCAGTTTGTGCATATCCATCCAAATGCTAAACAGGGAGTGTTAGGATAGCAAGGGCTTATTGCCCTTAACCCCTTGCAGCAGTGTCCTGGGATAGGCACCACTGTGCCTTCGGTTGCGCAACAGTCAGTGGGACAGTTTGTATAGTCTTCGCCCACATCACAAATATTGTTACCGCAGATAGGCCTACAATCTTCTATACAGTTCGCAGAGGTCTCGTGAGCCTCGCATTTCTTGTTGCCGCAATCTACACAAAACCAGCAAAGCTCGACAGGCGGTTCTTGCGGAGGCGCTATTGCTTGCCCGCTCGGGAATTCTTCAAATTCGCAGACGTCTTTTACAGCAGTTAGCCCAGAACAACAGTCGCTGGCTGTTCTGACTTGATCCCCTTTCTCGCCACAACAATCTTTAGGGCAGTCATAATAATCTTCCCCGCCTTCGCAGTCTCCGTTGCCACACACTGTTCTATCCGGGCGTCCGGGGGTCGTTGGTGGCGGGGCTATTGCCTTGCCATCAAGTATAAAATTGGTTGAAAATGCTAAGATAAACAACAAAAACAGGGCGATGAAAAGAATTATAACTATTGTGTACAGAGCATTTTTGTTGTTTGCTCGAATCATCTCTTTTTTCATTGGAAATTAAATTGCCTTGGGGTTTATAAAAATTTTTATAAAATCTATCAAGTTCTTTTATTATCTCAATCCTCGTGACTTGCGCGCTGCGCTTGTTAGGCCTCTCAAGACCCTGGCCTTGTGTTTCTTGCTAGTTATCCATTTTATATTCTTATCTGTCTTGATTTCAGGCCTGTTTGGATCAACGAGGATTATCTCGAACCAATAATGTTTGCCATCTTTTGCGAGCCAGTAGCTGTTGAGGACTTCCATATTGGGAAATTTTCTTTGAGCGCGTTGCTCCGCAACCCATTGATAATTCATTTTTAATGTCTTCCTTATACTCATCCTCTTGCTTCTGCGGCCTGTGCGCGGTCTCGGTCTTTTGTGACCGCCCCTCAGTACCCTGACTCGGACAATGACAAAGCCTTTTTTTGCCTTGTAGCCGAGAGCCCGGGCCTTGTCCAGGCGCGTGGGTTTTTCGACTCGAACAACAGCATTGCCACGGCGCCATTCTATGAGCCTTGACTGCCATAGCTTGCCAAGGCCCTCTTTGGGCTTTTTCCATAATTTTGCAATATACTTATAACTTGATTTCATTTGCCTTTTTCTTTATCTCATTTTAAAAGAAAAGTCATTTTTAAAGTTTCCCTTTGTTTTTCTAACAAGCACATATTGCGATTTTGCTTGTGACTGATTGTTATGATGCTATTTCGACTTCTTTTCTAGCAAAATTTAAAAACAAAACAATCTTTTTTTCCTGTATGAGCAAAGTGGCGAATATATTGCTTGGATTGGTGTTGATGGCTGTTCCGATAATCTTGGTGCTGGCTGTGCCTATTCTTAACAACTGGGGCCTAGCTGCGCTGGAGTTTTTGAAAGGCGCAGTAGTGATAGGATTAGTGCTTGTCGGCCTGGTTTTCTTGATTATTGGCATAACCGAGTGAGCAGAGCGAAAAAGCGAATTGGGCGAGATTGAAAGGGTGAAGGCTGAGGAGTTTGGAGAGCGGAGGTTTTTATGGCGGATGAATCTTTGTGTATCCGATGCAAGGGCAGAGGGTGGTGCGGTCGGGGCTGTAAGATTTTGCGCCAGCTAAAGCAATTCCAGCCAAAAGTGTCAGAAGAGTTTTCTGGCTCATCGCCACCCGAAATTTTTGTTGGGCGATTTGGCTATCCAAATGTCTTTGCAGGCATACTCGCACCAGCAGAGTTCGGCGAGACCGAGAAATTGAGCATGCCAGAGCTCTGGCACGAGGAGCGGGCCACGATACAAGATATTTTGACTTACAGGTCGAGAATGGTATACTCAAGGTTCCTTGCTACAATCAGACAGCCACGAAGCAGGCAGACGGCAAAAAAGCAAGGGCACACTTCAAAATTGTTCGAGACAATGCAAGAAGTGAGTCTTGCGTCAAAGTCCGTTGATGCAAGCTTTAAGCTGGCAAGAAAACCAAAGATAAGGCTACAGGTCGACAGCCATACCCCAATCATCGGCAACCCTGCTCCGCTGAAATCAGCGAAGCTCGAGTCTAACCCAAAGATAGAGAAGAAAGTAGATTATCTTGCGAATGACACTGACGTTAGGGCAACCCAGGCGATTGAGGAGCTTTACAAGTCGCATATTCCAGTAAGCCACATAATCAAAATATTGAGCGCTGGCATGTTGGGCATGAAAACGCAGAGAAGGCTTGTGCCTACAAGGTGGGCAGTGACAGCGACAGATGATGCCCTAAGCAAAAAACTGCTCGAGAGGATAAGACATTATCAGGAGATATCATCTTATCTCCTGTTCAGTGCAGATTACCTTGGCAATCATTACAGCATTCTCTTGATGCCGGGCTGCTGGAGTTTTGAGGTTATTGAAGCTAGCGCGAAAGGATATTTTGGTTCTAGATCACAAGTCGCGATGTGGCACGATTACGAGTTTTTCCAAGCCCGGGAGAAATATGCCTCGAGTGTTACAGGCGCGTACTATGCCAATAGACTATCTGTCTGCGAGTATCTTGAACGAGTTAGGCGACAAGCTTCCTGCCTTGTGTTGAGAGAGCTTAGGGAAGAATACTGGGCTCCTTGCGGCGTTGGCATTTTGCGAGAAGTAACGAGAGAGGCCATGTCCAAAAAGCCAAAGAAGTTTGGTTCGGCTGAAGAAGCATTGAAAGCCGCGCAATTAAATTTCAAACTGCCTATAGATTTGTTCGTAAAAAAAAGCAAACTGTTGGGCAATCTAAGAACGCAGACAAAGCTCGGGAAATTTTTTTGATTCTGTTTTTCTTTGGTTTTTATTGGTTTATCTTCAAAGACAACCACAAGCCAGGAGCCACATCAGCGATAGTCCGACGACAATGAAAAGGACATGGAAAAGGAATTCTGACATCTTGCCTTTTTTGAACAGCTCTGGGATAAGGTCGCTCACAGCTATGTAGATGAATCCTCCTGCTGCGAAGGGTAGCAGATAAGTCGCGTTAAAACTGCTGCCTAAAAAATATCCAACGAGGGCGCCGAGGAACGCTGCAAGCGCGCTCAGAAAATTGTAAAAAAGAGCTTTCTTTTTTGAAAAGCCGCCGTACAAAAGCACACCGAAGTCTCCTATCTCTTGAGGAATTTCGTGCAAGATTATTGCTATTGTTGCACTTATCCCTAGGGTTGCATTTGCAAAGTAGGCTGCCGCGATGATCAAGCCGTCTGTAAAGTTATGCAAGGCATCTCCTAATAAAATAGAATAGGTAAATGTGTGAACCTCGCACTTGCCCTTGTGGCAATGGCGCCAATGAAGAACTTTTTCCAGAATGAAGAAAGCCAGGATTCCTATGATAATAAACAAGGAAACTTTTTCTATTCCTAATTCAAGAGATTCTGGAATAAGATGGAAGAATGCGCCCCCGAGCAATGCTCCAGAGGCGAGGGCCACAAGAACGAGTAGAATTTTGTTTAGAAAAGTTTCCCTGAGTGCAAGGAAAAATATGCCGATAAAGGCCAGAAGGCTCACTATAATTACTGACACTAAAATCCATAGCAGCATTTTCCGTTTTTAGTTGCTTTGGTTATTTTTGTGTCTTTTCCTCGACTTCTTTCTTTCCTTTTTCCAATTCGCGCTCTTGTTCCTTGTCTTTCTGCAGCAACAATGCCTGGAATTCGCCCATGTGCGTTTTCTCTTCCTTGGCTATATCCAAGAGTATTGCTTTCAGGGCTTTGCTGTCGGCCATGGCAGCCAGCTGCTCGTACAAGTTCACTGCATCGAGCTCGGCTATCATGCCTACTCTCGCTATCTCCATGTCTATCTCGCTTTTAGGAACTTTGCTCAGATTTTTTGGTATGTCTGACAACATTCTTTTCCTTACCTCCTTTGTTGCTTGTAATAGAAAAGCGTGATTTAAAAATTATTCTAATTTTTCAGGATTCTATTCCCTTAGCATCAATGTGCCACATTTCTTGCACATTACTTGAGTGCAAGGTATCCCGGGGACTTTAGGTTCTTTGTTGCCGCATTTCGGACACACGCACATTCCTTCTTGCCCAACGCCTCTTCTAAGCCCTCTTCCTAGGCCTCTGCCGAACCCCCCTCCAGCGCCTCCTGCAGGCATTGCTTTTGTCGGAGCGACCACTTCATAAGCGCCTCCTTTTATCCTTATTACCTTATTGTTGACAAGGGCGTCAGCCACTTTTTTCCTTGCCCCGAGGATGAGCCTGTGGAAAGTCGGCTGCGAGATGTTCATCTCTTTTGCAGCCTCCTCTTGCTCTTTGCCCTCGAAATCCTTGAGCCGTATGGCTTCGAACTCATCTAGCGTCAAGATTATCTCTTCTGCAAAGGCCGGGCCGCCAATAGGGGCAAAATGGCTAACCCCGGGCATTCTTGCTATCCTCCTCATCCTTCTCAGTCTTGGCATTTTCTGTCCCTCTCTGTCTCTGTTCTTCTCTCTATCTTTCTATCTGCTCTTATGTTTCAAAGCTTTTTAATTTTTCCTTGATCCTCTTGAGTTCAGATTCCAGGGTCCTTATCTCTTCCTCTACTGCTTGTCTGTCTTCTTTTAGCATCTCTTTCAATTCTTCTTTTGTCGGCTCGCTCTCTTCGTAAGGCTCATATGTGTAGCAATAAGCCCCGTAAGGGTTCCAGGTTCTTCTGAAAAACCTTCTTCTCAATTCATATGGAGGATAAAATGCCTGGAATGGATGGGGCTGGTCCTCAAGGTTTAGGTCCTGGAACTGGATGGGGCGTGGGCCCTTGCATGGCTGGAAGAAGCCTTTGGAGAGGTAGAGGATTTATATTCATTTTATTTTCAATTATCCAGAAAACATCTCGCGAGATGCTTCCTGAATTATATGAATATATATTCATAATACTATTTAAATGTTTTGGTTTTTCATAGAAACAGTTTCTTTGCTTGAATTATCTATCATCGGTCATTCCAGTATCTCTATCTCGATCTCGTCCTCGGCTTCGTTGTCATCCTCATCGTATACTATGACCTTTATATCGTGCTCGCCCGGCTCATAGTCGGCTGCCTCGAACGCCCATTGCCAGGGCTCTTTCTCGAGGATTTCCTCTAGCTCATCGTCTATATAAAATTCCACTTTTACAATATCCTTGGCGCTTTCTATGTCGAGCTCAACAGTTACCACCTCATCTTGCTCAATCTCCTCACCATCGTCCGGTTCTGTTATCTTGACTGTCAGATTGACTTCCTCGCACAAGCATGTTTTTGGATTACATTTCTCGTCCTCGTCGCAACCTTCTGGTTCTGCGTTGGGGTCGCACTCTTCTTTGCCCGTGACATTGCCGTCTCCGCATATATCTATGTAATAACATTTACAGCTTATGCACATCGGGTTAGCCCCTGCCGTGCAGTCGCTCGTTTTCTCGCATTCTTCGCCCACATTTTTCTCTATCTTGTCGTTACCACAACAGCAATACTCCGGGCATTTTGCATTGTCGCCCTTGCAATTGTTTGCGACAATCGCATCTATCTGCGCCTGTGTCGGCTTGGAGTCATTGCCCCAGGTCCTGCCCATAATATTGGGAGCATATGTTCCTGTTGAGGCGTTGTACTCATCTTCAAGGCCCAGCATATGCCCTGCCTCGTGAGCGGCGTCGTGTATGTCGCCCGCGACTCCTGGGAGAGGGGAGTTCATTGAGGTGCCCCAGTATCCTGCGAGACTCGAGCCGCTCTTCGAGGTGCCCCACATAATGCCCCTGTAAGTGTTTCCCGCGATTGTCACATGAGTAGCGTTCGAAACATGAATGCAATGGCGGCCTGTAGAGGTGCTCGAGTAGTTTGACTGGCAACTCGCGGTTCCGATATTTCTCCAGTCCACTTTGACCTTGACATCGCACTTGCATGCTCCAAAAGTGTAGCCATTCCATATGCTTTCGATATCCTGGACCCATTTCTGTATTGTAGCATTGTCTGTCCCGGAGAAATCTATGTGCAAGGTTATGGTTATTGTGCATTCTTGCCTCTTGCACGTGGTCTCGGCAGATGCCAGACTCGCAAAACTCAATAAGATTATTATGAATATAGCCACAAATGCAAACAGCTTGCATACATTGCTCTTATTATGCTGTAAACTTTCCATTTTCAAACCTCAACTTATCTTTGTTTGTGTCCCACCACGACTGCCATTGCGTCTTGTCTATTCCATATGTTTGTGTGGTGTAAAATGCCAAAGATTCAGCGCAATAGGAGTTTATCGGCATTGGTGGCTCTGTTGGTTTTAATATCGCGCTGTTCTCAAGCTGGGCTATTAGCACTGGAATGCCTTCCTTGGAACCATGGCTCATGACGAGTGTCGCGGCCGTGACCCGGACATTGACGTCGGTGTCCTCGAGTGCTTTTATAAGATAGGGCAACACATTTCTGGAACTGTTAAGTCGGTGTCCTAGGTCGCTGAGGCCCATGATAGCTGCCCACCTCTGGTCAGCCGTGGAATTCTCATCTTCGAGTATCTTTGCTAATGCAGGAATTGCTGGCTCGCCGATTGCCGCAAGCTCTTCGAGTTTGAGGCTATGGATATCCACACCATCAAAATTACTGATAACTGCCAGGGCGTTATTATAAACTGTCTCGTTGAAAGTGGGCTTTCCTTTCAGGAAGCTTAACAATCCTGAAAGGCCGAAAAAATGGTATTTGAATATTACTATATAAAGTCCAATCAGGATAACTATTCCGAGAAGGATAAAAAAAAGCGTTTTGTAGATATTCCTATCGCCGTATCTGTACATTTTATGTTTTTCTTCCTCTTTTAATCTTTATTATTTAGTTACTCTTTTTAGTTAAGTAGTCTTAGTCTATGAGGGGACACGGGCTTTTTAAATTTTTATCTTTTCTTTTTCAACTTTAATTTCCTAGCAATTCTGTCCACTTGCTCCTGCATTTCCTTTAATGAACCATCGTTGTTTATCCTGAAATCTGCCATTTTCCTTGTCTTGTGAAAGTCGAACCTGGCGTTCTCCAACGCTTCTTCATGAAGAAATTGTTCATAAGTCTTGGCGAACCCGGACTTGCGCTGTCTTTTTTTCTGCCGCATGTAACGGATAAAAGGGTCAGCGTCTACGAAAATCAACTTTACCCTCAGCTTTTCTTTTGCCTTTTTCGTTTCTATCACTGTCCGCAAGCCAACAATCACAACATTAAGCATTCTTATGTGGTCTTTTTTAAGAATTGTCTCGATGACTTTGTTGATAAGATAATCATCTCCATATTTTTCTCTAAGCAAGGCTTGAAGGCGCCTGAGATAGTCCCTACTTGGCTTGTGCCCTCGTTTTATCGCCTCTGCTCTTAGATAATCACTCAAGGTTATTTTCTTGAAACCGTAGGCCTTCGAAAGATAGTCGGCGACGGCGTCCTTGCCAGATGCAATTGTGCCAGCTATTCCTAGAACGCGCGGTTTGAATGTCAATTTCTTCTTTTCCATTTTTTCTTCCCTCTTCCATCTTTTGTTTTTTCTCCCTTTTTCTATAGAACATGCTCCTCATGGCTTAGTCTATAGCTGTGAATCTCGCTAGGTTTGAACCACAACTCAATTTCTTTCTTCGCTTCCTCGGGCGAGCCCGAAGCATGAATCAAGTTTGGGACCGTCTTGTCTTTGCAGTCTGCATAAACAAGGCTTAGATGTGCAAAATCACCGCGGATTGTCCCGGGCAAGGCGCTCTTGGGCTCTGTGCTGCCGACAAGTTTTCTCACAATTTCGACGGCCTCGACTCCTTCAAGCACGAGTGCAAGGACGGGCCCAGTTTTTGTCAGGAAGGCCATCATTCTTTCTTTTACCTCATTGCCACGCCTCTCGCCGAGGTCAAGATAGTGTCTATCAGCAAGTTCCTTGTCGGCCCAGACCATCTTTGCCCCAACAATCTTTAGGCCGACGTCCTCAAAACGCTGAATGATCCTTCCGATCAAGGCTCTCTGAACAGCATCTGGCTTCAACAAGACAAGAGTCTTCTGTATCATAAAATCATTGAGGAATAATCAATTTAAAAGTTTTTTGAAAGTTTAAATTTATCAAGCAACTTTCTTACGATTTTTGCAAAGAGTGTACAGCTCTCCTAGTCGTTGGTTTACCTCTGTAGGCAAGATGCGATGTGGATAAAAATTCTTTTCTCCGATGCCGATATCGAGATGGGTCGGCTTGATCTCAAAGAGTTTGTTGTAAAGAGCCACTGCGCCATTTCCGCCCTTATCTCTATTTTTATGTGGTTTGCTCACCATGCGCCCGACATAAATCCAACCCGTCAGATCTTCTCTGAACAAGTGGCCATTTATTAATATGGCCCGGTTTAGCCTTTCCTCTAGTATCTCTACTTTCAATTTTCCTCTAGTATCTCTACTTTCAATGAATCTGGGAGAGCAAGTATATCTGTCAACATTCCCAACCTAGCCTTATTTTGTTTAGGGACCAAAACTATAAATATTTTGTTCTACATTCTACAGTGAAAATTTGACAGACTTGGGAAGATATTAAGATAGGAGGATTCTCTCGTGTTCCACAAAACTATAGGATCCTCAACCTGCCTGGCCTCGGCTCATAGATTGTACCTTCTTCGAGCAGAGCAGTTATTATCATATTAATCTCTTCAACCTTGTGTGAATTGAAACCCAAGATTATCTTGTCTATGTCTATCCCCTCTTCTGCTTCGCTGGCCTTTATCATGTCGACAATCCTCTCACGCAGGCTCATTTCGGTTTGTTTAACTTCTTCAGCATCTGTGCCCTCTGCTGCCTCTCTCTCTTCGCCTATTCTTATTGATTCGACTAGTTCGGGCTGCTCCTCGGGTAGTCCTGTTTCTGAGTTTGTCGATGGCACCATAGTTTGCTCTTCCTTGGCGGCCCATTCCTCTGGTTCGACATTAACATTTGCACTCCTGTAAAGGTCTCCGTATTCTTTCTCGAGCTCGAGTTTCCTTGCGATGAGCCATCTTGCATCTACTACCTTCACTATCTCCGGCAAAATGTAAATATCATTATTGAAATAGCGGGGCACGCCGATAACTAGCACAGTATCTCCGGGGTTAAACCTATTCAAGATGGCAGCATTGTCAGAGAATGCCCTGACATGTATGTTGCCTGTACCGTCGTCGAGCGTCAGTGTGGAATACCTTTTCTCGTCTGACTGGAATTTATCAACTATGTTCGCAATTAGATTGACCCGATTTATTTCCTTGCCGGCAAGGGACATAAAACGAAGCCTCTGCTTCGTCGCGTCTTCCTCGTCCTGTTCGAGATGTAGCTCTGCCTTTGAGATTAAACCGGCTGAAAGTTTGTATGCCGTATGTCTTTTTATTTCCCCGTCATTGTTCATTTTCCACCACTTTTTCTTTCTTCCGTTTTAATCATTTTATTTTGATTGTTTTGGTTTTATTAGTTTTTAAATCCTCTGCACGAATCCTTTCTTGGGTTCGAAAATGTCCCCGCTTCGCTTCAGCTTGTCGATAATCTCGTCGAGCTCTGCTTCAGAGACTTTTTCGGCAAGTTCTAACCTGAGGTCGTTTATCGGAATTAATTTGCCTATTCTCGACTCAAGGCGTACCAGCGCATCTCGGACTAGGACGATCTTACCACGCTCACTCGCCGGGACCCCTGTAACAATTCTGTCGATGTCGATGGCCCCTGTCTCCCTGTCCATACCTACTTGCAATAAACAAAAGTGCATTAGCTGTATAGCTCTTTTCGCGTCTTCTTTCGTTATTTTCTTGCTCAATCTTGCCCTCGCACTTGCTTCGCTGAGCCTGATGAGTGCCTCGAGCTGTCGCGCCGAGATGGGGATTGGCCTGATAACATCCTCTCCGAACGTTGGCTCATTCCTCAAATGAACATAGAAATTCTTTATCTCCTCAACTGCCGCTTCTGTAAGCTGGGGGAATATCTTCTGTTTGGCATAGGCAATATATTTCCTGAAAAATTCTGGGTCTATGGGGGCTTTTCCGCCAGCTTTTCTGTGTTCGAGCAGAACATGAGTTGCTATGGCCTCATCCTTGTTCCTTTCTGGGATGTCTTTCATTGTAAATATCAGGTCAAAACGGTTCAGAAGCGTAGGGGTCATCTCAATTTGGCTTGCAACAGGCTCGTAAGGATTGAAACGCCCGAATTTTGGATTAGCTGCGCCCAGCACAGCTGTTTCTGCCCTCAGGGTGGCCTGGACATTTGCCTTGCTTATGGTAACGGTTTGCTGCTCCATTGCCTCGTGCATTGCGCTCCTGTCCTGTTCGGACATCTTCTCCATTTCGTCCAGGCAGGCAATTCCTTTGTTGGCAAGCACCATTGCACCTGCTTCTAGGGCCCAACCTCTCAGGAACTCGTCTTTTACTACGGTCGCTGTGATGCCTGCCTGCGTCGCAGCTTTGCCTACCACGTACCTTCCCTTCGGGGCGATGGTTGAAACAAATTTTAACATAACGCTCTTTGCCACGCCAGGGTCACCTACGAGTAATATATGGATGTCACCACGTGATTGGGTTTTATCGCTTCTGCTTTTTTTCACGCCACCAAGGAGTTGTAGGGCTATCGCCAACTTTATTTCTTCGTGGCCAAAAATACTAGGGGCGATGCTTGCCGCGAGCTTTTTGTAAATGTCTGGATCGCTTGCAAGCTCCCTTATTTGCCTTTCCTCTTCCTCACTAATCTCGAGTTCCTCGAAGGTCTCTTCTAAGGGCAATAGATTATTTGCCTCTATAGCAAGATCAAATCGCGTGCTTATGCCTCCTGTACGCAGCGGGATAGGCACTTCTTTGAGTACGCCTATGACCCTAACTCTCGAACCAGGAGTCGTCCTTTCCTCCATCTTGGGTTCTACAAGGTCCTCTTTTAAGAAAATACTAATACGTCTTGGTTGCTCGCCGCCCTTTAGCGATTCTGGGCTCTCCTCAATGACAATCCGCTGTGCATCGACCATTTCCTTATTCACGAGTTTGAAACCCATGCGCCTACCACAGGAGCACCGCGAAGGCTCCCTGAATCCTTTGTCTATTTGCAACACGCTTATGATAGTCCCGCAGCTTGGGCACTCGAATTTTGCGTTTACAATTTGTGGCCTCACATCGCTTGCCTGACGAACAATTCCATCAATTACAATTAGCTGACCAAGGTGCTTTGCCCTGATTTCCCTAATTTGTAGCCCCTGTGATTTTGGTAAGTCTGTCAACCTAACTCGCGCCTTTGTAATCAGGCCAAGTTCATCAAGGGCAATCTCTAAAATAGACAGTATCTCTTCCGGCTTCTGTAATAGTTGGTCAGCCAGAGTATGGGAGAAGCTTGCTAGATCCTGGAATGAAATCTGTACTGCTCTCTTGCCTTTCTTTGCATACGGGCCTATCTTTTGTTTGTAGTACTCAAAGAATTCCTTTGCTTCAATAATCAGGTCCTCAGTCATCTTCCCCCCTTTTCCTTCGATTCTCCTTGCACCTCCTTTAGTGCTGTTTTATTATACAAACTTATCTTTTTGTTTTTATAGTTTATTGTTTTGAAATATAAAGTATTGTAACTGAATATAAGTAGAGGACACAAAGAAAAGAACAAGCGGAAGAATGCTAGGGCTATCCTGCGTTTCCTGTTCTGTCTTTTGCCCCTTATTTCTTCATCACTTCTCTAGTATTCTTCATCAACTTTTTCATTGCCTCGTCGAGCTGCTTTCTGTTCTTGGTGCCGGTACAAACAAGTTTGCCGTTGCTGAACAAGAGGAAGGTGGCGTTCGGTTCCTCAAGTTTGTACACTAAGCCTGGAAACTGTTCTGGTTCATATTCTGTATTTTCGAGCTTCAGTGCGAGTTCATTGAGATTCATCACGATATTTATCGAACCACTAGCCACAATGTTTTGTACGTTAATTTTTGGCTTCTCCTTGACTTTTACACCTATCTTCCTGAGCTGTTTTATTACCTGTTTTATTACCTCCTCTACTTGCTTTATGCTTTTTGTGCCAGTGCATACGAGATTGCCGGAGCCGAATACCAGAACCGCCGATTTAGGTTTCTTGATCCTAAGAACGAGACCGGGAAATTGCTCTGGATTGTACTCTGTGTTTGTCTGGCTCCTAACTAGCTTGACGAGAGGAACGTTCGTGTTGAGAGAAGTTGTTGCAACAATGTTCTGGATCTTTAGGTTGGATTTCATTTTGATGGGCCTCGAACCAAAAAGGCAAGGAAAAACCCCTTTTTAAAGCTTTTTAAATACCCTAAAGGTAATCGTCGATTACTGTAGAGGGGAAGAGTAACTAAAAGGTGATAAATAAAAAAGTTTATAAATTCCATGCGACTATAAGACGCATGGCAGAGATCTCTGATTTGGCCGGTGATCTTGCAATGCCAAAATTCCAAGAGGCTAGGCCCGGAGCAGAAATTCTAGAGAGCATTTGTAAGAAAGTCAACCGAGATTATTGGGGCCAGCCCAGAATTCATCTGATGAAGGCACGAGAGATAGAGAAAATTCGCGAGACAAAATGGAAGGGGCTTGCTAATCATTTTGTTGACTATGGGCTGCAGGAATGGAATGCTTTAATGGACAAGGTGGCAGTATTCATCTATGAAAGATACCCTTTGTTAGGGGATATTTATGATGTGCTGAATCCTCTGCCTCCCGGATAATGGGGCCGAAAATGTTAAATTCATTTTTGCTGGAGAGCAATTTCTACTTGGAGGACAATCCTTTGTATAAACTAGTGAAGGATTTGCTTGAAAAGAAACAGGTGTTCTCTGCCACAAAAGTAGAGGTGGATACTCCCCATTGTTATTATGCTGTAAAATATATCCAGCTCCTCGAAGAATTCTTGAACGAAGAGAGCATTGCGTTTGTGAGTTTTCCTTATTGGATAGGGCCACAAATGAGGATGGACCAATACAGAGAAATTCTCTATATTATAGGGTCTGAAAGTGACGCTACAAAGGAAACAGATAAACTAGTCAGCATAATCAAGGAATGCCCCGAAGGGGTTCTCTGTGCAAGGACACGGCAACGTTTGGCTGGCACTACCCTCGAAATGTTCGAGCAAAATCTCAGGGATATAAAACAAGAGAACAAAAAAATGTTGGTCATCAATTTCGGCCCTGTTTATTTTACAAAAGAGCAATTAAAAGGCATCACTGAGCTATTCCTGCCACCCCTGTTGAAACAAAAAGAAATCTATTAAGACCATCGGTTTTTGCTAAAATATCTATCGAGAATCGCGATTTTCCTTTTGTATTTTATCCTGAGGTAGAACCCGTAGGCTATGCCGGCAAGCAAGCCACCGAGATGGGCTGTATTGCCTACAGGCAAGCCGACAGCCACACTGACAAGCCACATCACCACAAGCATCAAAATAATCCCGAGCCACAATGGAATAGGGATTGGGATAAACATGATGAATACAGGAATTTTTGGCGTCAAGACAGCGAGCACACCGCCGATGCCGAAAATCGCTCCGGAAGCGCCCACTGCTAACGATTCTGGCGAAGAACCCATGCCAGGAACAGAAGCAAGAGGGGGCAGTGAGAACAAGATGAATAATGCTGAGGCAAGTAGGCCCGAGACCATATAAACAACAAAGAATCTCTTGTTGCCTATCAGGCGCTCGAGGAAAGAGCCCAAGAAAAGCAGCGAGAGCATGTTGACAAAGAGATGCGCCACGTTCCCATGCATAAACATGCTCGTTATAAGTGTCCATAACCTCTGACCTTGCAATATCGACAAGGGCTGCAGTGCGAGCTGGTAAATAACGCCATCACCATAGTAGAACTGTAACACCAGGGCTGCAAAAAACAAGAGGACATTAAGGATTATCAGCGACAGGGTTATGCTTATCCTTGGCTTTCTTGCCCTATGCATACGGATTCTTCTTATCATTAGATTTACATCTTTTTCTTGCCTTTTTTTCTTTTGATTTTATTAATCTTCTTTGATTTCCTTGTCTTCTTGACTTTTATTTTGTACTTGGGCGTTATCCTCTCAAGTTCTTCTCGAATGGCCTCTAGGTCTTTCTTAAGGTTGTCCATCCTATTAGTTATTTCCCTGATTTTCTGCTCCCTTGGCACATTCTCGAGGAGCTTACCACACTCCGGACAGATGAAATTATAGTGCAGGGCTGTCTCTTCGCTCATTTCTATTCCATCATTCGCGCAGAAGTAAAAGTTCTTCATCTGCCTGCTTTTCAACAAATTTTCCCAATCCCTAAGCTCCCGAGTCTTTAACCTTGTAAGAGTCTGTAAGGCCTTGATGTTATTGAGAGTCCAGAAATAGGTGTACCATCCCTTTCGTCTGTCTTTCTTTCTTGTCGAGTCCATTATATTGAAACTCGATATCTTGTAAAGTATGTTCCTTGCCTGGTTGATTGTTAAACCGAGTTTGTCAGCAATTTTGAACTCATTAACATTCTTTTTCTGGAACAAGACCTCGAGAATAGCCTCAGAATTTCTTCCTGCGATAATTCTTATCAGCTCTCTAAGCAAAGCGAAAAGTCTCTTGTCCTTTGCCTTGATCATCTTTCCATGTCCCGCCTCTTTTATTCTTGTTTTATTACTATAGAATTTAAATAACGAAATAGCAAACTTTTTATATTTTAAATAGTTTTCCGTCCTATGCCTATATTCAAGAAAAAGAAAAAAGAGGGAGCGCCTGTGGCGCCTAGGGCACCCGGCGCCGGGCCTAGTACAGAGGCAGGAGTTGAGTATTCTTATCCTGAAGTCGAAGAAATAAAAGCCTCTGCAAAGCCCGAGCCAGTAGCAGAGCTTCCCTCATTGCCCGAACTCCCCGAGCTTCCTGAGCTACCCGAATTACCCGAACGAGTCGCTAACGGGTTGTCGAGGGAGGAGGAAGAAGAGATAAAGGCCAAGCTTCCGAAAAAATTGACACAGGAGATAGGGCCAACGCCGGTTATGAGAAGCCCTGTAGAAGCAACGAGGCCTGCTACTGCTATTGCGGCTGCTCCCAGCATTCCTCAAGAGCCAAGGATTAGCAAGCAAGTTGAGAGGGAACTGAAGCCAAGACCCGTTTTCATAAAAGTAGACAAGTTCAAGGAGGTAATAGCGAGTGTTGATGCTATAGAAAGAGATGTGCAGGAGATCGCGGGCGTGATCAAGCGCTTGAAAGACATTAGGGCTAGGGAAGATAGCGAGATGGCGCGGTGGGAGCAGCAGATACAGGAAATAAGAGCAAGATTACAGGCTATCGAAAATAATCTTGCTAGAGTTGAAGCTTAATCGAGGCTTTAAAATGGTGGTTTATGTAAGACTAGAACCGTCAGAAGAATTGGCCATAAGGAGAGCGATTCTGGAGGCAATGGCTTCGACCGTGATTTTTCACAGTACCGGTGCAGAAATTATGAAGTTGAAAAACAGCAAGAAATATGTGATGCGCGGCGTCAATACCTCTTTGAAAAACATTAGCGAAGAGCTTTTGAGATTGCGGGGCCTTTTGCCCATGTTCGAGGAAACAACAAAAGAAAGGGCAGTAGAAAAATCCAAGGCCAAGACGAAAACCAAAAATGTAACCAAGGGTGCGGCCAAAACCCCGAAAAAGGGGGAGAAAAAGAAGTCTAAATACGAAGAGGAACTCGAGAAAATAAGAGAAAGAATCGTGAGTTTAAGCTGAGCTAGCCGGCTAGATTTTACCTTCTACCTTCTAACGCTAGGAAAGCTTTTGCTTGCGCCACTACTTCTTCGACTTCGGTGGCCAGTCTATCCTCGTAGGCATCGATTCTTGGCTTGATGATATACTTGTCATAAATGCCCCTGAAAAACTTGGTTATTGGATTGCTTTCCCATTTGTTCTCATAATCTCGCTCAAGTGCGCTACCGAATTTTATTTCTATCTCGCCTTTGTCTCTTTTTGTTTTAATATCCCCCCTCATCACTTCCACAGAAGTCATTCTAATAATCCTTATTGTGATCTTGACCCTAAACCTGAAATAATCGCTTATTTTGCGCAAGCATAGCCACTCTATCTCAATATCCTTACCCTCTGGCGTTATCTTCTCGCTGTATTTTTTTTCCATAACAAGATAATCGTAAGAGATGAACCACTCGTAGAGGAAGCGGTAAATCTCTTTGAAATCAAAAATTCCTGCATGGACAACCTTACCTTCAAGTACTGGGCTTAATTCCGACATTCTCTACCTTACCTTTTGCTGCGAAAAACAAGAAAGGGGTATTTAAATATTTTTTGAGATAATGCGCCAGCCGGGATTCGAACCCGGGTAACAACCTTGGGAGGGTTGTGTCTTGCCACTGGACTACTGGCGCTCCATAATAAGAAAAAATAAAAGTTTATAAAGTTTAATTAAATGTAAAATGGAAGGTTAGGGGCGAGAAAGAAAAATGGAAACAAGATGTGGAAAAATAAGAAGCAAAGCACTACTCATAGCTACCATCTAGATAAAAAGAAGGCAGCAAAGAAAAATTTTCGGGAGCGGAATGAAATGAAGTAAACCGTGGGCGCCCTCGCAATTGCATCTAACGATGTTAGTTCCCAACGAATACCTGGAGCTGTCAAGGAGCTGACCAGTTGGATAAAAGCGACGAAGAAGTTTCTGAGCGATAGCGAAGAAATTGAAACTAATCGCTATTATATGACCCGAACGGAGTGAGGGCAAGCAACCCAAAGGGTTGCGAAGAGTCGTTGAAGAGAGGTGTCATTTCCCTATTAATTCTTCAACTTCCTTTTTTCCTTCTTCTAATTCATTTGTTTGCTCCCTATCCTCTTTTAGCAACAGGGTTTGGAACTCGCCAACATGAGTTTTTTCTTCTTTTGCTATATCCAAAAGGATTTTCTTAATATTTCCATTTGTAGTCATAGCTGCCATTTGTTCATAGAGATTTATAGCGTCTAACTCGGCTATTATTGCTGCTCTCAATATTTCTTTATCCAAATCTTCTTTTTTGATTTTATCGAGATTTATTGGTATTTGTGACAACATAGTTTTTCCACTCCTTATAATTTCTTATGACAGAGCCACCAGTCATAGCATTCAATTTCTCCAGTCTTCGCTTGTCTTAATCTCTCTTCTGCTGTTTTTACATCTGTAGCTGGCGGTATTATCACATGGTCCTTTACCAGTTCGTTATTAGGCCAGTTGGCGGGCATAGCAACCTTGTTTTTATCTGCAATTTGCAATGCTTCTACTATTCGCACAATCTCATCCAGATTTCTTCCAAGTTCCTGCGGGTAGTAAAGAATGACCCTTATCTTTGCTTTATCATCAACAACAAAAACAGCCCTAACAGTGTTTGTTCCTTTCCCAGGGTGGATAATTGTTCGACTATAGTAGGGTTGGACTCTCTAAAATAAAAAGATATAAATAGTTATATTATTTTAACGGAATTATGTGGATTGCAAAAATTTAGAAGGGATAAATAAAATCGTTGAGCTATATATTAAAAACTATAATAATGGCAAATTCCCTGAATTGCCGAAGAAATTTGATGCGCCGGTTGGGATGAAGTGAAGAAAAAGGAAAAAGCTGAAAATGAGAATAAAACCTACTGATAGCGAGATATTAGGAAGAAAGGCAAAAAGGCCCAGAGAGAGGCCTCTTTATTGGAACTTTATTGGCAACCCAAACGAAGAAAAGACAATTTATTATTTCTTGATTGTTAATACAGACAAGAGGCAGATTGAGGATATTTCCGGCATCTTGTACGGACAAATGCCAAGGCCCATAGAGGCAAGACAAAAAGATGGAAAACTCCAAGATTTGCATTACAGAGTTTTCATTGTAGATACCCATAATACAAGAATTGATTTATACAAGTTGAAGCGAGCGTACAATGGCGAAATAGAGAAAGACACGAAGTTATATGAAGGCAAAAGTCCGGATAGACTGGAAAAATATGTTGTAAGCAAGCTCGAGAAAATTCTTGGACTATCTTCTTAACTCACTTATCAAAACTTTTTTAAGTCTCTTTCTCATTAATATTTCATGGCAAAAAAGAGCAATAAGTTTTATATTACGACCGCAATAGATTACGTAAATGCAAGGCCCCATATTGGGCATGCATTCGAGAAAGTCCTGGCTGATGCTATAGCAAGATGGCAGAAGTTGAATGGCAAACAAGTATGGTTTTTGACTGGGACAGATGAAAATGCACAGAAGAATGCACAAGCTGCAAAAGAAGCGGGCATTCAAACACAGAAATTTGTTGACCAAAATTCGAAAGTTTTCATTGAATTATGCGAAAAACTGAATGTCTCTTACGACTATTTTATAAGGACCACCGAATCAAAACACAAAAAAGTTGCTCAAGAAATTTTCGAGAAAGTTTACAAAAAAGGCGATATTTACAAAGGAACTTACGAGGGTCTTTATTGTTATGGCTGTGAAGCCTACAAAACTGAAAAAGATTTAGTGAATGGGAAATGCCCAGAGCATCCTGACAAAGAATTAGTGTGTTTGAGAGAAGAAGCTTATTTTTTCAAATTAAGCAAATACAAAAATCAAATTTTGAAATTTATCCCTAAGTATATCATCCCCGAGATAAGAAGGAACGAGATCATAGCGAGATTGAAAGAAGAAGAGCTAAAAGATTTATGTGTTTCGAGAAAAGGTTTAGATTGGGGAATTGATGTGCCTTTTGATAGAAAACACAAGATTTATGTCTGGTTTGATGCTCTTATTAATTACATTTCTGGCTCAGATGGCAATTGGCCAGCTGACTTGCATATCATTGGCAAGGGCATTAACTGGTTTCATTCTGTAATATGGCCAGCAATGTTAATCTCTGTGGGCTATGAGTTGCCTTACAAGTTGCTTGTTCATGGTTATCTCACAATTGCAGGCAGAAAGATAAGTAAGAGCTTTGGAAAGATTATCGACCCTATTGAATTGATAGGTAAATATGGAACTGATTCTGTAAGATATTCTCTTTTGAGATGCTCTGTTTTTGAAGACTCTGACTATGATGAGGAGATTTTGATAGAGAGAAATAACAAGGAGCTTGCTGACAAATTGGGCAATCTTGTTTCGAGGGTATCGGCACTTGCAGAACAGTATGGTTTGGAAAAATGTGAAAACAAATTGCTCAAGAAATTGAAATTAAAAGCCATCGAAACTTATTTTGAAAACTATGAAGTTGATAAGGCTCTAGCTTTAATCTTTGAATTTATTGACGCATGCAATCTTTATGTGCAAGAAAATGAGTTGTGGAAAAGCCATGACAAGAAAAAATTGTTTGAGCTTTGCGACAGCATCAAGGCAATTGTTATATTGTTATGGCCTTTCATGCCAGAAACAAGCGAGAAAATTGCCAAGTTGCTTGAATTTGAAATCAAGAGCATTAAACAAATTGAGAAGCCGTTAGAGGCTAAAAAAATCAAGAAATCAGAAATTCTTTTCAAGAAAATTGAATCCAAAGAATCCAAATCTGCATCAAAAGAAGAGAAAGCAAAAGAAACTAAACAGGAGGAGGTTAAACAAACAAAAGAAACAAAGAAAATGTCAAATGTAATTCCCTACAACGAATGGGCTAAACTTGACTTGAGAGTTGGCAAGATAGTTGGAGTGAAACCACATCCGAATGCGGACAAGTTGGTGTTGCTCGAGATTGATTTGGGCGATCTTGGAAAAAGAACGCTTGTTGCAGGCATAAAACAGCATTACAGCGAGAAGGAACTAAAAGGCAAACAATGTATTGTTTTTACAAACCTCGAGCCCAAAGAAGTCCGAGGAGTGAAGAGCGAAGGCATGATACTTGCCGCAGTGAACAAAGACAAAAGCAAAGTTATTTTGATTGCGCCAGAGAAAGAAATTGAACCAGGAAGCAAGGTTGAGTAAATAGCGTAAAAATGAAATATTGTGGCATTGATCTTGCTGTTGCAGGAAAAACAGGGATTTGTATTTTAGATAAGAAGGCAAAATTGATTTCTAGAAAACTTTCTATAGAAGAAATAGCCAAGATTATTTGTGGCTCTGGCGCGAAAGTTGTTGCAATTGACGCACCCTTGAGCTTGCCCCACAAAAACTATTATCGTGAGTGCGACAGAAAAGTTAGAAAAGCTGGCATTTTAATTTTTTCTTTTCATTTGCCTTCATTAGTGGAATTAGCAAAGGCAGGCATGAAACTCGCGGCCATATTGAGAAAAAACAAAATTAAAGTGATTGAAACTTACCCCCATGCTGTTTTAAAGTTAAACAAAGATATAGCAAAAAAAGTTACAAAAACGAAATTTAGGAACAAGGATGAGAGAGATGCTTATGTTTGTGCTCTCGTGGCAAAAAACTTCTTTCTCGGCAAGGCTCGCTGCTTTTCTGGCGGAGGGAAAATTTGGTACTAACTTGCCTTACTTTTATGAATAAGGCCATAAAAATCTTTGTGTGCAAAGTACGATTTTTCATATAACTTATTAATTTTATCTTTAATTATTGGTACTAATAAAATAAAGAATGGAATGATAAGCAAATAAGGTATTGATTTTATTAAATAATCAAGTATTGGTAATGTTGAACAAATCTGATAAGGAACTCCAAGAAGATTATCAGTGCCACATAAAAAGTTACCAAAAAATTCATGAATGGCAAATAGCACTGGGAATAGGAAGATTGCCAATTTATACTTGTTCTTTGAGTGTCTATAGTAATAAATACTAAATAAAGAAAAAAAGAATATTGGAAATGCTTTTTTTGTCTTAGGAATCATAATTGCTTTTATGCTTTTAGAATCAAATTTGGGATTCCTTTTGACCAGTTCTATACTTCTTTTTTTGCTCATGAAGAAATTAGGCACCTCAACGATTAAAAGTATCTGCTTTAGCATTCTTATTACATTTTTTGTCTACTCTCTTTTTTACAAGATTTTACGGGTCCCCCTTTCCCCAGGCCTATTAGGATG
>JAIMAW010000010.1 GCA_023511755.1 Candidatus Pacearchaeota archaeon
ATGCAATATATTGTTGCTTGCGGGTCATATTTCCTTTTCATTTCGCCTGGCCTTCTACTCCCAGTCTTGAAATCCCTTATCAAAGGCAATCCTGTTGTTTTATCTATCCTTATTTCATCTATTCTCCCGTTAAACCATCTCCCATCAATCTGAAAGGGCTCTATTGGATATTCAGCTGCAATCGGTGGCCCATCGTTCACGATTGTTTCATAAACTTTGTAGCATATATCCCAAACATCATTAGCGAGGATGTATTTTTCCTTATCATCTTTCCATTCTATCTGCTTCCCTCGCAGAGTACCTCTCCTAGCAACGTAATCAAACTTTGCTTTAGATGCATTCGCAAAAGCCTCTGCGCTTTTATAACGCGGCCTCAGCAATCCTGTTTGCTTGTCCCTAACCCAAAAATGTTTTTCCATATCTTCATGTATACGAATTCCAACCGCCATCGGCCCAGTTAAGATCTCGGGAACTTTTTGTACATAAATAAGATGGTACATAAGCCGGCAATCAGAGGCCTTATCGAGCTTTGTAGGATTCCATATAGTCATTTTTCCCGGTCTTCTCCTAGCGAAGTTAATAAAGAGGTGTATTTAAAATTAATTAGATTCAAGAATAACCATCGAGAAAGGTGTTAAAATAAATGTATACGCATCCAAAAATCATTTCCCTTTTTTAACAGTTTTTGCTACCTTTGCTGAGCCCGTTATCCTTGGCTTGCTGCCCTCTGACTTTTCTAGAGTCTCTGCTAAAGATCTTGTCTTAGGAATTTTTGTTTTCATCTCTTCGCTTAGCTCTCTGAGCTCCTTGACAGAACTCGTAAGAGGCTCAACTATTTTGCTAAAAGCTCCCTCGAGTGCTTGTACCTCTGTACCAAGAGACCTGATTCCGCGACCATAACTTTCGACTCGTTCCATCATCGCTGCCTGAAGCTTATCAAATGCCATCTCCATCCTCTTTATCCTCTCTTCAACGCTATTCATCCTCGCCTCAATGTATCTCTTGAACTCGCCGATATCTCCTACTTGCTCAACGAACTCGCGCCACTTTTCACTAATTATTTCTTCTGCCAACTCTTCCATGCCTTCCACAGGGGCTGTTGCAACCGATTCATAGGCAGGATAAGTATAAGGGTATCCACCAGCGCTCTCTTCTACAGGAGCCTGTTCAGCCGGCGCATATTGCGGCACATACTCTGGAGGATATTCCGCGGGCCCCTCTTCCACAGCGGTTTCTGTCTCTGCAACGCCGGCCGGGGCAGGCGCATAATAAGAGTATTGCTCTGCTGCTTCTTCGCCTTCGGCACCGCGGACCGCTTCTTCTTGCGATAATATTGAAGGCATCATCTCCTCACCAGAAGGGGCAGGAGCGTAGCCATATTCGGTTGCTTCTTCGCTATCTGCGATGCCAGCCGTTTTTTCAAGCTCCATCTTTATCCTGGCCTGGTTCATCGCATCATTAATTTGCGTTGGACTGTAACCTTGCTCCCTAAGATGTCTTATTATATCCGCATCATTATATCCTTGTTTACTAAGGTTTATCACTTCCCTAACGGGCATCTCTTTTGCCATTTTTTATTTGTATCAGCTACTTTTTTATTTTTATTGAATTTCCGTAAAGTTCGAACTATTCTTCTACAGGGATTATTCCCTCCTCTTTCTCCTTTATTGCTTTGTTCACTATTCTCCTAACATCTTCGAGGGTTGCGAACTTTAAAGGCTCGAATAGCTTCATGTAGCGCTCCATAACTTTTAGCTCTTCTCGTCTTGCAAATTCGGCGCTCTCGTGCATGATATGCTCTCCTATCTCCTTTAATCTATCGTTCTCGTTCTTCAATGTCCTTATCTCATCTCTCAAAACCGAAATTTCTTTGTTAGTTCTGTCTCCCTGCTTCAGCAAGGTCTGGCTTATGGCAGCTAGCCTCTCGTAGACCCCCCTAATCTTTTCCTCCATATCATTTATTCTAGTTCCAAATTCTGCAAGAAGTGCTGAAACAGCTCCTAATTCTCGCTCATCCATCTTTATATACCTCTTTGTCTTTCACGCTCTTTTTGCCCTATGTTCTTAAAAGAAATTTTGATTTAAATACTTTCTGACTTCTTTTCCTTACACCGAGAGTTTATTATAAACTATTAACATAATAATTAAAAACCGCTAGTGTCTAATAAGGTGTAAGAATGCAAAAGAGGGAAGAAGATGATATTCAAACCCGACACGAAACTTTATGCTTACGAGGTAACAAGAGAGGCTGGGCAGGATGTGATGTATATAAACTATCTCGGCGCGCCTTATGTTCCGAGCCTTGCAGATTCCCCTATTGTAATGGCCCGCACAATAGATTATTTAATAGAATCTCCGAGTGTCTCGAGAGTAGTATTCGTACAGCAGAGGAATTATAACTATGATTTCAGGGAAGTTTCATTACTTATGGAAGTTGGCCAGCTGTACGTCCACTTGATCAAGCAGGAAAAAGTTCTCGAGACATCTACCCTAGAACCTTACAGATGCAAAAAGCACCTGCCCCAGAGATATGACACTATGCGTTACCTTGTGCTAACTCTCTTGAAGCAAGACCCTATTTCCTGTTATGTCGAAGCCAAAAGACTTTTGAGAGAAGAGAGAATAGCTGCAAGGAGGATGCCAAAAGAAGAGCAGCTGTGTGAAGCCCATTATATAAGGCTCCTAACGAAAATAGTATCGATGATAGAAAATTTAACAATAGTCCGTCAGGTAAAGGATGCCCTTCTTGGTTTCAAAGTCGGAGACAGGACAATTTACAAGGAGATTTTCAGGCCAGAAATAGTTCCCAATTTCACTTTCACAAGGCTGATGGCCTCATTTCCGCCAGAGGCAGAAATAGTAGACCATTATGAAATAGGCCCAGAGCACGACAAAAGCACTGTCACGATCCTGCATATCCCCGGCAAAACAAAGGATATTTATCACTTAATGGCCCCTGAATTTACGTTATCCGAAGACCTCCAGTCTTTGGTTAACCTGGCCCGGAATGTTCTGCTTGAGCATAAGCCGAAAGCAGAGGAGTTTGTTGACCCGGCAAGAATAAGGCAGGTATTCTTCAATATCGCCAGGGATCTTCTTAGGGAGCTGGCCACAACAAAAAAAATAAGCTTAACATACAGGCAGATAAACAAGCTTGCCACCATCCTCGTAAGGCATACAATAGGCTTCGGACTCATAGAGGTTCTTCTCCAGGATGAAAAACTGCAAGATATTGTAATCAACTCGCCGATAGGCCTAGTCCCCATCTTTGTCAGGCATCAAGATTTCGACGAGTGTGACACGAATATAATGCCGAGCCACGAAGATGCTGAGTCGTGGGCTGCAAAGTTCAGGATGATGTCAGGCAGACCTCTCGATGAGGCTAACCCTGTCCTCGACACTGAATTGATAATTGGAACAGCCAGAGCGAGAGTTGCGATAATTCAGCAACCTCTTTCACCTTACGGCCTCGCTTATGCATTGAGACGCCACAGGGAAAAACCATGGACCCTGCCCCTCTATATCAATAACAGAATGCTAAACCCCCTAGCAGCAGGCCTCTTATCCTTCCTAATAGACGGCTCGAGAACAATGATTATCGCAGGAACAAGGAGCTCTGGCAAAACATCCTTGCTCGGAGCTTGTATGCTAGAGATAATGCCACGATACAGAATAATTGTTGTAGAGGGGACCATGGAACTACCAGTTGTTGCGCTCCGCGATTTGGGTTACGACATTCTCAGAATGAAAGTGCGAGAAGCCTTGGCACGAGAGTCTGCCGAACTCGGCGCAGCCGAGGGCATAAGAACCTCGTTGAGACTTGGCGATTCTTCTTTGATTGTCGGGGAAGTGAGGAGTGAAGAGGCGTTGGCTTTGTATGAAGCTATGCGCGTCGGTGCCCTGGCCAATGTAGTAGCAGGCACAATCCACGGAGCTTCTCCTTACGGAGTATTCGACAGGGTCGTCAATGATTTGAAAGTGCCCGCGACTAGTTTCAAGGCCACGGACCTAATTGTAATATGCAATCCAATAAAAAGCCCCGACGGGTTGCACAGGTGGAGACGTGTCTTGCAGATGAGCGAAGTCAGAAAACACTGGACAACAGACCCCAGCGTTGAAGCTGGCTTCGTTGACTTGATGAGATATGATGTAAACAAAGATGAGCTTGTGCCTACGGATGACCTAATCAACGGAGAGTCGGACATCCTCAAGGATATTGCAGGAAATGTAAGGGGGTGGGCCGGCTCGTGGGATGCTGTCTGGGACAATATAATCTTAAGGGCAAAGATAAAAGAAGAAATTGTTAATGTAGCAAAAAAATTGAAGAGGCCCGAACTGCTAGAGGCACCGGCGGTGGTCAGGTTCAACAATATGTTCCACTACATAAGCGATAAGGTAAGGCAAGAGATAGGGCTGCCGGAAGGCAAAAGAGTATTCAAAGAGTGGCAGGACTGGCTCAGGCAGGAGCTAAAAAAGAAAACATTATAAAATATATCCTCTTTATAGACAGATGGAAAAAAGCAGCAGGGATATTCTTGAAGAAACCATCATACTTATTATAGCATCATTATTCCTAGGCTTCCTAATCTCTCTCGAATTAGTGTGGCCGAAAATAAGTATTGATGAGTACGCTTTTCTTGAGGGCTCGCTCATATCGTTGCTAATGCTAAGCACTTTTGTTATCGCGCAGAAAGTCGTGGCATATCATCTTGATTGCAAAATTAAAACCAAGCTAATTAGTTTCCGAAAGTATTGGTTCCAGTCTTACAAAGAAGGCCGCAAGGCAGAACTTCCTTTCGAGTTCCCTGCCTGGCTACTCTTGCCTTTGGCCATCGCATTACTCACAAATGGGCTAATAAAGTGGCTCGCCATCCTAAACTTCGACATAGAACCAAAAGCAACTAGGGCGAGAAGAAAATGGCAGGAGCTTACGGAATCAGATATCGGAAAGATAGCAATAAGCGGGCCAATAGCTGTCATTGCCCTGGGGCTCCTGTTCAAAATAGCCAATTTCAACGAATACGCATCGCTTTGTGCATGGCTTGCCTTCTTGGCTTTAGTGCCAATAGGTCTTGGCTTCAAAATCCTCAACTCTACCAGAATAACGTGGGTTTTTTCATTACTCTTCAGTTTTTTTATCCTTTTGCTAATGAATATTTCTGCGCCTTTCGCCACGCTGGTGATGGCCCTCCTCTTGGCTGCAATGATAACTATTGCTTACTACACGCTTTATGAAGAATAGAAAAGAAAAATTGAATTTAATCCAGAAAGTTTTTAGCGCCTTATTTTTATTCTGATTCTTCTTCGCCCTCTTCCTTCGTCCTTCTTATAACTTTGACATTATCTATTTTTACTGTAACGGGGATAGGCACAGCCGCTTCGAGCAACTCAACAACAACTTCTTCTTTCTGCTTGTTTATCCTGACAACTTTCGCTTTCTCTCTTTTGAATGGTTCTGTGAGTATTTCTACAATATCTCCTTTTTCTATGTTTATTTGCGCGACAACTGGGGCGAGCATAGGCTCTATCTCCCCAAAAACAATTGGCTTCTTGATAAATCCCTTGACATAAGGTAAGTTAAAAACTGCTTGTTCTGCCGTTTCTATGTCCTGCGCCTCTATGATAATATACCCTCTCAAGCCGTGCGGTCTTGCAAGAGAATAAACCTCTAAGTTTTTTTTCTCGGCTCTTGTAGCTATTAAATCCGCTGCCTGGTCCTCTTTGTTCGTAGCAACCTTTACTACAAATATCATTCTTATGGACTTATTTAATAAATTTTATTAGCATAGATGTAATATCCTATAAAAAGGTCTTTCATAAGCGTACCTTTGACCTTAACTCCTTTGCCCTCTTCTGGCAAGGTCTTGCTGCTTACCGCAATTGTATGCTCGCCGTCCCTCAACTTGAAACCGGAAAGAGTACCTATTTTAACTGTATCCTTGGCAACCTCCTTAACAACAACTTCCTTGCCAAGATAGCTTTCTGGCTTTTCGTTAATTTCTTTTATACTTACTTCGCCACACCCGCAAATGAATAGAATAATTGCTAAAAAAACGAGGGTTAAACCTATTTTGCTAAATGCGATTCCCATTTTAAAGGAAAAATAAGGTGAATATGACCCCTATGATAAATCCGATCATGCCAATAGCGAGTATTCCAAGGGCAGACACTTTCGATACCTGCTTGACTTCGAAAGAGTTTGGCTTTCTTGCTACTCTGAACACTCGGATGCACTTGTTATAAAACTCTCCGAGCGCCCTGAATACTGTTTTTTTTGGCTGTCCCTCTTCCATTTTTAATACAAACAATACAAAAATAAGAACCCTTAAAAACCTTGCTCTTCCCCTAAGTCTCTGTTTATCTCTCTTCAACAAACTCTATCCCCAACTCTTCCTCTATCTCTCTCTTCTCCTTGTCTAGCCTGCCCTCTCCGGGCCCCAATATCTGTGCTGATTTCACTCCCGTAACGATTAATAGAACTCTCAATGTTCTGTCCATATCTTCGCTAAGCTGAGCGCCCCAGATCATCTTAGCATTCTTGCTTATCTTATTGCCCACGCCTTCTATAACTTTTCTTGCCTCGTCCAAACTCAGGTCTAGGCCACCTATTATATTGACCAATGCCCCTGAAGCATTGGAGATATCGACATCTAACAAGGGGTTTTCAATGGCTTTTTCTACAGCTTCTATGGCCCGATTCTGCGAATCGCTTTCGCCAACACCTATCATAGCCACACCACCGTTGCACATAACTGCCCTAATATCCGCGAAATCTAGATTAACAAGGCCAGCTTTCGTGACAAGCTCTGTTGTGCCCTTGACTGCATTCGTCAAGATTTCATCTGCAACCTTGAAAGCGGTATGCAAAGGCAAATCCGGGGCCAACTCAAGTAACTTGTCATTAGGGATAACTATTAATGTATCAACAGCGTTCTCCATTTTCTCTAGCCCGATCATCGCATTCTCGTATCTTCTTTGCCCCTCGATAGTAAAAGGTAAGGTAACTACCCCTATCGTAAGCGCCCCCATTTTCTTTGCCAGGCTAGCAACCACGGGCGCTGCGCCCGTGCCCGTGCCGCCACCAAGACCGCAAGTTACGAAGACCATATCTGCTCCTTGCAACCTTTGCTTAATCTCGTGCTCTGACTCATGAGCGGCCTCCTCACCGATCTGCGGGTTACTCCCCGCGCCTAGCCCATGCGTGAGTTCCTTACCAATGAGAATCTTAGAATCAGCATATGTGTAAAGCAAATCTTGGGCATCGGTGTTAACAGCAACAAGCTCCGCCCCCTTGATACCGATTTCTTTCATCCTCGTCAAAGTATTGCCGCCACCGCCACCGCATCCAAATACCTTAATAGCAGCTTTTTGTTTTGCTATAATCTCCTCTAATTCCTTATCAATTTCTTTCTTTTCTTCCTCACGAATCTGAAAAATTTCTGCCATCTTTTTTGTGGTCCTCTTTCCCGTGATTATGTATCACAACGGCAAACCAATTTATAAATTTTAGTATTCTATAAACAATATTTCAAAGAGATTATTAAATTTGTTCAATCAGATTCTATATCGCATTCTAAATTTAATAGCCCTTTCACTTTTTTCTTGAATTGCTCGGCAATCTCTTTATTTCTCTCTTCCTTTGCTTTATCAAGCTTTACTCTCGCTTTGTTTCCTTCTATTTTCACATCCTTGATAATAAGCCCATACAACTTTCCGATTGTTTTTATGTTCTCGGCATTATCTTCGATGATTTTATTTATCCTAAATTTATATATCACCACCTTACCTGCAAGAGGATTGTTAAGGTCAATGAGAGTTCTGCCGCCTGTTACATTAATTACCTTACCAATAAGCCCATCCACATTGATGAACATTCCGGGAGATGGCTTCTCCTTGAACGCGCTCAATGGTACTGTTTTTATCAAATTAGAAAGTCTTTGGCCAAACGCATCTTTCGGAGCTATCTCGATTGTGTACTCCTGCCCAACTTCCTTGTCCTCAAGTTCTTTATCAAGACCCCGAATAACCATCCCCTCCCCGATGCATATCATTAGTGGTTTGAATTCGTGCTTTCTTCTCTCATCAAACAATCCCGCTTTCTTAGCTTCTTCTTGCAAGGTCGTGTCAAAAATATTACCCTCTTTTATAGATGCAATAAAATCTAATTCTACAAAGTCTCCTTTCCTCGTTCTCATGCCTATAAAAAGGAGACGTAATTTAAAAATGTTTTTTGTTGCTTTTTTTTTCAAAGAAGGTATCCAAAATAGCTAGTTTCTATAACCCGTCAACGATTAAACGAGCCAATATTGTACAAGAGTTAAGCAACCTCTAGTAAGACCCGAGCATTTTTCTTGCTCTTAAATTTAGTTTCAAAACATTGGGATTATAACTATTCTTTTTTTCGTCACTTTATTGTTACATCAAACGAAAGTTTTATATATCTGTTGGTTTTTGGTTTAGATTATGGGTAAAGTAAATTGGCGTGAAAATCTCAGCAAGGAACTAAAGTATTACATGGACAGGCTGATTCTTGAAAGTTTTTCCCAGAAAAGGGCCCTTGACCTCGCTCCAGAAAAAGGCAGGGCACAGCTTTGGGTTGCCCTGGCACTTCTGAATAGGAGACTTACAGATATTGAACTCAAAACAGCCTACCTCGAGAAAACGATGCAGAGAATTTTTTCTAAAGATAAACTCCCGCCCCCGGAAGAAAGAAAAAAACAGGCTGCGGAAGTGGAAAAATTAATAAAAAGTCTGGCGAGAGGCGAGATATTAAGGTCGTCCGGGCCATCCAAAGTAGGCGAGAAAAAAATTGGAAAAAGAAGAGTAAAAAAGAGGAGGAAAGTGAACATTGGAAGCAAGGGGACGATAAAAATAGCAAAATCTTTATAAATTCCCTTTCTCTTGTGTTGGCATGCCACTAAAATTGGTGAATGCCACAGAGTTAAGAACTGGAAGTTTTGCGTTTATAGAAGATGCCCCTTGTGTTATTAAATCGGTGGATATAAGCAAAACAGGAAAACATGGGGCGAGCAAGTGCAGAATCGAAGCTATAGGGATAGTAGACGAGAAAAAAAGAATAACGGTAATGCCGGGCTCTGAGAGAGTAGCTATACCCTTGATAGAAAAAAGAAAAGCGCAAGTGCTAAGCATAGACAAAAGTAATGCCCTTGCGAGTATCATGGACCTAGAAAATTTTGAAACATTCGACGCGGTTGTTGCTTCGGACCTGCTCGAGAACATACAAGAAAATGCCCAAGTGGAATACTGGAATGTGGAAAACGGGCAGAAAATAATAAAAAGGTTAATTTAAAACAAACAAAAACCTAAAAATGGCAAAAATTGAGGCCGCTCATGCTAGACTTTTCAAAGGAGTTTTCGTATGTCGCAGATGTGGCTCGAAAATTAGGGCCCATGCAAGAAAAATAGCTGAGGGAAAGGTGAAATGTAGAAAATGCAAAAGCAGGGCCCTAAGACCAAAAAGCAAAAAGACGGGGAAGGGTTAAATTTATAAGAGACAGCTTTCAAAATGCCCTCTATTTATGTTTACGATTTGATTTTTCTTTTTGTAGTTGCTACAATCATAACTATATTTCTTTACAAAAATAGAAAACGAATCAAGGTAGAATCAAAAATATTTTTGATGTACCGCACAAAATTGGGGATAAGACTCATGGATTGGATAAGTAAGAAATTCCCTCGCCTATTGAATACCCTGAGCTACGTCTCTATAACTTTCGGCTTTCTGGCCATGATTTTTGCTCTAATCTTTTTGTTCCTGAGCATTAAGGCGATGACCGCCATTGTTACAGTGCCAAAAATCCCTCCGCTGATGCCTCTTGTCCCGTATCTGCCAGAAATTTTTAACTTGCCCCTGCCCCCGTTCTATTTTTCATACTGGATAGTTATAATACTCATCGTAGCAGTAACTCATGAGTTCGCTCACGGAATTTTCGCCAGGTATTTTGGCCTTAAGATAAAATCAACTGGTTTTGGTTTTCTTGGACCTTTCCTTGCCGCATTTGTTGAGCCTGATGAAAAAGCCCTACAGAAAAAAAGCAAGAGGGCACAGCTCAGCGTTATTAGCGCCGGCAGCTTCTCGAACTGCATATTTGCAATAATTTTCTTGTTAATACTGCCTCTTTTTTTCTCGCTTAGCACAGTTCCCTCAAGCATACTTTATGCCACGACTTCAATAAACGTAAGTGATATCGAGAGCCTAAGTATTGATTCGACGGAGTTCAGGGGATTTACAAAAGAAGAAATTCTGCCCCATCTAGGAGAAACTAACGAACTTGTCAGGATAAAGGCCATTAACAATTCTGTGTTTTTCGCTACGCAAGAGACCCTGAAGCAACAGATAGATGTCCCTAATGAAATAAGTACCCTAAATGTATTCTATGATGGCCCATTAATAAGGGCCAATATCCAGGGCGAAATAAAAGAAATTAATGGAATAAAAGTTAGAGATTATGATAAGATTTTCCAAAACTTGTCATTAATACAACCAGGACAAGTTGTAACAATAAAAACAACTGTATCGGAGTATGAAATCGTAGCAATAGAACACCCAAAAAATAGTTCAAAAGGTTTCATTGGAATCGGCTCTATGCTTCTGCCGGTGACTGGGTTAACAAAAAGAATACAAGATTTTACTTCGCCGATAAAGAACCCTTTTATGTTGTACAAATCAAAATACAATGAGGACATTTTTGTATTTTTCTTCAATATGCTTTGGTGGCTCGCCCTTGCATGTTTCTCTATGGCCCTGATAAACATGCTTCCACTAGGCATTCTCGATGGTGGCAGATTTATATATATCACCGTGTTGTGGCTAACTAATTCAAAGAAAGTAGCAGAACGCATCTTCAGGCTAGCAGCTTTCCTTGTGCTCTTATTATTTCTGACGCTGATGGTTATTTGGGTAATCCGAGCATTTTGATACCCCTTATTTGTAAAAATTTTTTAACCTAAACTTCGTATGTTTTGAATACGGGCCGGTAGTTCAATGGTAGAACGCCGCTCTCGCTAAGCGGAGGTTACGAGTTCAATTCTCGTCCGGTCCATAAATTTTTTGCAATGTTTTTTAATCGACGAAGGATTCTCAAAATCATTTTTCTCTTCGGAAAAATCTTGGCATCTATGCAATTTAAAAAAAATAGAAAAGTATTTAAATAAAAATTGTTTTTTTCTTTGTAAGAAATTTTAAATTTTAAAACCAAAAGAGGTTCAAATGGCAAAGAAAAAGAAAGCAGTAAAAAAGAAAAAAAGATAAAAATTTTTTCGTTTTTGTTTTTTTATTTTTTGTTTTGTTATCCTGCCCAGCCCCTCTGTACTCGTTCTATATGTTTTAACTACCTCAAAGCTCAATAACTCCTTCTTTTGTGAGAACGACAAATTTTATTCCTACTGGCAACTGCAACAACGCAGAAATCAAGGCCATATGTTCTTTGCCAGAACCGCTTGCGATGCTCAATGCAACTTCTGCCCCATGAGTCTTATCCTGTAATTTTTCCTTTATGGCCCGAATGACCGTCTTGATGTCCTCGTTAAAATTAATAGAAATTATTTCTGCTTTTTTGCTGAACTCAAAACTCGTTACGGTCTTCTTAAAAAAATCGTCTACTACAAGGATTACCT
>JAIMAW010000090.1 GCA_023511755.1 Candidatus Pacearchaeota archaeon
GAATGTTTCTTTTAAGTATACAATAAAAATTGAAAACCTGAGCAACAGCGGGAGAATTTACAGAAGGTTCAATATGGAAGATGCTGTTATAAACTTCATCCTTATGGTCTTCGACGACCTGAAGAAAGTAGCTGGCACGCAGGTTGCTGAGATTGAGATGGCCGAAGATACAAAAGAAAAGGCAGTCAACACTATGAACAGGCTTCTTCAAGAAATAAGAGATTTGGCCAAGATAAAAGACTATGAGAAATATATGAAAGCCTTCAACAGGATTAATTGTTATAAAGTTACTTTCCCCGAGATAGTTGTTTGATTAATCGGTCTTTCTTAACCTTTTCTTTCCGCTCCCTTCTTCTGAAAAAATTTGTGCCTGGAACTTGAAAATATGCGCTTGGGGATGTAACCATGCATGACTTGGTAGGCCAGCTTTTTGACATGTTGCTTCAATAAATTGCAAGGCATTCCATTTATGCTCTAAAGCTACTTGTGGCAATAACAAGCCAGAAAAGCCTGAGAACTGAACAATTAAACCATCTTTTCCAATGTTAATTTCTTTCAAGATATCTCGACCCTTGGCCCGAATTTCTTGAGGTTGTGTAAGAATTGAAATCTCTATTTTTATCTTGTCCAGTTCTTTTTCTTCCAGTGGCCTGAATCTGGGGTCCTCGAATGCGGCTGCGCGGGCAGCTTCGATGATTGCTTGGGCGAGAGGCTTGCAAGGATAAGGAAAGCCTATACAGCCACGAAGCTCATTGTTTTCAGTGAGCGTGACGAAAACACCGCTGGCTTCTTTGAAATTTTGTTTTTCCTGTTCGTAATCAACGGGTTTTCCAGAGAAAGAATACGCAATAGACTTGCGGGCAAGCTCTAACAGCTTGTTGCCTTGCGTTTGGGTCAACATTTTAAGCATGCCCGTGGATTTTTCCTTTTACTATTCTCGGTTTCTCGAATTTATGGGCTACCTGAATATGTTGTTCAGTGTTTTTTACATGTTTGTTACAATAAGGACATTTCCCTTCATGATGTTGCGGCACATATTTACGAGGCCATGGCTCGCCTCTTTTTTTCTTCCCAATTTTCTTGTGTCCTTTTATTTCCATTCTAATACTGCAATGCTCCCTCCGGGATTCGAACCCGGGTCACAGCCTCGAAAGGGCTGTATCCTTGGCCTCTAGACTAAGGGAGCACTAATGAGGAAAAGAAAAAAGATATAAAAAGGTTGCTATTACCTTGCTCTGAAGTTTGTGACTCCTTATGATTTTTGTTCCAAAACAAAAGAAAGGTTTTGGAGTGGCAGAGTGAGGGTATTAACTAAATCTTGCAAGGTTTCTCTCCTTATAACCCTAATAAACGTTTTCACAACATTAGGGTCAAAATGCGTTCCTGCTCTTTTCATTATGTGTCTCAAAGCATAGGAATTCGAGAAAGCTTTTCTGTATGGCCTATCTGAAGTGAGTGCTTCATAAACGTCTGCTACAGCTATTATTCTCGCTACTAAAGGGATTTGTTCGCCTTTCAAACCTTTCAAATAGCCACGGGGATCTCCATCGAACCATTCATGGTGGTATTTTATGGCATCTGAGATAAAGGGGTAGTTTTCGAGTCCATAAAACTTCAGTATTTCTTCTCCTTTCACAACATGCGGCAGTTTAATTGGATTGTCTGCTTTGGAGAATTTTATAGGGCTTTCTCTTATAGATTTCTCTATTTCACATTTCCCTAGGTCATGAAGCAGGGAGGCATTGAAAATCTTTAACTGGTAATCCTCGTCGAGGCCCATTTCTTTTGCAATTTCTTTGGCGTAATATGCCACCCTCGGCGAGTGTCTTGCACTATAAGGATCAATATTTTCTATCTTGAGATAAAGTCTACTTGTTAGCTCAAGAATATGATTCCTTTCCCGCTCTCTAGATTTTATCAACTCTTCTTTTGTCCTAGACTCAATCTCTCTCAATTTAACATTTTGTATAACCAGCGCCAAAATAGAAGAGTTGAGAATTAAAGAATCAATAGGATCTTCA
>JAIMAW010000011.1 GCA_023511755.1 Candidatus Pacearchaeota archaeon
AAATAAATCGATATATTTATAAATAGGTAAAACTTGGTTTTTTTGTTAAAATCGGGCTAAAAGAAGCTGCAAATGGCTGTAAAATAGTCTAAAGGTCCATAAAAAGAGGTAAGATGGTTAATAGCACTCACGATAACCTATCTAAAGAAATTCTTAAGTTAATTGAAAGTAGTTCAGAACCTCTCGAAACTAAAGAGGTAGAAGCAATAATAAAGAAAAAGACACACAGTATCACTAGAACAAAATTATTCTATCGACTCATGATCCTACGAGGAGAAGGCCTTATCCTAGGCAAGTTCGTAGGGCCAGGCAAAGGCGTCTGGATTTGGTGGAAAAAAGAGAAAAACAAGGAGGACAAAAAATGAAAATGAACATGCTAAATAAACTAACCACGGACAAGAAAAGCATGACAAAAACAATCGCAATAGTCTTGCTTACCGCACTAATAATCTTTATTATAACCTCTTCAACAGTTCTTATCGCGCAAAACGAAAACAATGAAACCAATGAGAAAAACCAAACCGAACCTATACAATATGCTAATGAAACTGAGCCGATAAATGAAACCAAGGAAACAAATCCTACAATAAAATGCTTCACAGATTTGGATTGTGATGACAAGAATCTTTCAACAATTGACCTATGCGTCAATAATTTCTGCGAGTATGAATTAAATGAAACCAAGGAAACTGAGCAAGACCTCACGAATGAAATCAATGCTACTAATTTTACCCTTGTAATTGAAGATCACGATAGCGACAGAGTTGACTCACAAGTTTCGCTTTATGATAAAGAAGAGGAAAAATGGGAAAAATTAGACGATGCCTCTATCAAACCAGGTAATTACAATGTCAAGATAAGATTAACACAAAAAATCAAAGAGATTGAAATTAATTCTCTTGAAATTAGCGAAAAAGCAGAGTATAAGTTAAAGATAGATACTATTATTCCTTTAGAAAAAGCTCCTGAAGCAATTGAAATTTATGCTATTGACCCAACACAATTGAGCTTCAGCAAAGCAATTGTGACTGTAACTGCACATCCAGATGCATCAGAGCTTTGGAAATGCAAGACATGGGACTTCGAGGCAAGAGAATGCAAGCAAGTCTGCGAGATTGATGAGGAAACAGGCGAAGAAATCTGCCACAGCGGCTGGCAAAAGCTGATGGACATAACGCCAGGCGAGGATTATACATTCATCTTAACACTGGAAGACCCGGCTTATGCTGAACTACCACCACAATATATAATAGAATGCACTGAGGGCGGTGTTCCTGGAACTTGTACTTTTTCTTATTTAGCAACTGATGATACACAATATGAGCAATTCAGAGTAGATAAGGGGGCGGTTCTTAATAGGCTGAATGTTTCTGTCAATAGCACAACCATATCAAGCAATGCACAAATAATAAATGCTACTGTTTGCATATTAGCATACAGGGATTCTATACTTGGTGATGATGCAAGAGATAGTTGTGGCATTTATGCTGGAGAAAATGCAACAGGAACACCCACTTACACAACAGCTGTGTCGAAAACACAAACTACATGCCAGCTTTGGACAACTTCTGTAGGCAATCCAAATAGGGTTTGTGGCGATATAACTAGTTGGCTCAATAGCAAGACAGACCCTGTTGCTTCAGCAAGAAAATTGATAATTGTATTTGACGGAACTGAACAAAGGGACAATAATGTCGATTTATGGATTGATTACATATACGCAAACATAACCTATGCTATCAAACCCAATGTAACTTTGGTCTCGCCATCAAATGGCAATGTTACAACAAGCAAAGATGTCAATTTCACTTGCAATGCGACTGATGATGTACAGCTTGCAAACATAACTTTCTATTGGAATTATACAGGAACATGGCAAGCAAATGGCACTGTTGTAGTTTCTGGCGCAAGCAACCAGACAACTTTTGAAAGAACAAACTTGAATAATGGCGCGATATTGTGGAACTGCCGGGCTTGTGATAATGAATCAGCATGTGCATTTGCCCCAGCTAATTGGACCGTCACTGTGAATTATACTGCGCCTGACACCGAAGCGCCACAATGGTCCAATCCGCAGAAAAACGCAACAACAATTTACAAGAACGATGTGGTTAGATTCAATGCCAGCTGGACAGACAATGTTGGCTTGTCAGCCTATATCTTCAGCACAAATGACACGGGAAGTTGGATTAATCAATCAGCTGTCCAATTTAGTGGAACATCAAATACCTCAACACAAAATTATCAAATTACTGCAAGCCGAAATGCTGTAGTTGGCTGGCGATTCTATGCAAATGACACCAGCAACAATTGGAATGCAACAGACATACAAACATTTACAGTTTTAGATAAAGTACCTACTTCAATCCTTAACAGCCCATCAGATGGCTATGTTGAAAATACGACGAACACTATAACTTTCAATTGCTCTGCAACAGACGATTATGCCCTTGCCAACATAACTCTGTATGGCAATTTCAGTGGAACATGGCAAGCCAATGGCACTAACACTGTCTCAGGCACAACTAACGAAACTACATTCACAAGAACTTTGGCAAATGGCTATTATATTTGGAATTGTTTGGCTTCTGATGATGCTGGCCAAATAGCGTTTGCAACAACAAATAGAACACTTACTGTTGATTACGCTGCTCCTGATAATCCCCCAACTGTGACTTTGAGCTATCCCCAAGACAATTATTACAATGACACAAGCCAATATGTCAATTTGACTTTCAATGCTACAGTTACTGATGATTTTGCTCTTGTCAATTGCAGTTTGTGGCACAATTATAATGGAACATGGCAACTAAATCAAACACAAACAATTTCGGGAACAAGCAACATTACAAATTTCAGCCTTAACAACTTGACAAACAAAACTTTCATCTGGAATATACAATGTTATGACAATGCGTCGCAATCTGCCTTCGCTGCTGCAAATAGAACTATAATACTTAATTGGACTGCCTCGAACACAGCGCCTCAAATAACTCTCAATCAGCCAGCAAACAACACACAATTCAACAACACACAAAACATAAACTTCAACTTCACTGCTATAGATGATAATAATGCTACTATTAATTGTAGCATTTATCTTGATGGCGCACTGAATCAGACAAACTCAAGCATAACAAACAACACTCTAACAAACTTCCTTATCAATGGAATAAGTTATGGCTCGCATAACTGGAGCATTAACTGTAGTGATGGCGAGTTGAGCAATGTAAGCGAGACAAGATACTTTACAATTAAGGATACAGACTTCCCGAGCATCTACTTCAACCCAAACACAGATGCTAATGGCACTTACAGCAAAAACTGGATTTTTGTTAATGTAACTTGCTCTGACTTGCACAAAGACACTGTAATCTTAAATTGGAACGGCACGAACGAAAGCTTTGACAATCAGGCAGGAGACATTTACTGGGAGAACAAAACTGGCTTGGCTGACGGCATTTACACTTTCTATGCTTGGTGTAATGATACAGCAAGCAATTCGAACCAGACTGAATTAAGGAATGTAACTTTAGACACAAGTGCACCTAATGTAACGCTCAACTCACCAAGCAATGGATTAGTTACAGGAAATGCAACAATCGTATTCAATTGCTCTGCCCAAGATTTGACGAATTTAGCGAATATAACTTTATGGTTGAATTCAACTGGATCATGGCAGGCGAATGAGACTAAAACAATCAGTGGGACAAGCAACTCGACGACATTTACGAAAACATTTGCTCAAGGAACTTACAAATGGTCATGTAGCGCTTGTGATGCCCTAAGCCATTGTAATACAAGCTTTGCAGAAAACAGAACCTTCACAATTGACTTGAACGCGCCGAATGTTACTTTCGTTGCTCCGACTCCAGCGAATAATGCTTATCAAAGCTCATCTTCAGTCACGATAAATACAACAGTCACGGATAATCTTGCTGTTGATACATGCTTGCTTGAATGGCAAGGCTCTAATGAATCAATGACCATGATTGGAAGTGGCTCTAGTGTGGTTTGCACAAAAAGCAAAGCAGGGCTTCTTGATGGAAGCTATAGCTACAGAGTTTATGCGAACGATACTGCAAACAATTTCGGAGCAACTAGCCCTAGACAAATAAATATAGACACTGTTGCTCCAACAATCACTGGAGTCAATGCAGTAGGTATAACTTCCAATGCCGCAACAATTATATGGACGACTAATGAGAATGCTAATTCAACTGTAAATTACGGCAAAACTCTTGCCTTAGGAAGCTCACAAGCAAGCGGCTCTTTTGTAACGAGCCATAGAATAACTCTTGGCAGCTTGAGCCCTTCAACTCTATACTATTACAATGTCACGAGCTGCGATCAAGCGGGCAACTGCAACACTTCGGGCTATTATAACTTCACCACTCTTGCTGGCGGCGGAGGTGGTGGAGGAGGCGGAGCAGTAGGGGATGAAGGCGGTAAAGGTTATCCTCCTTTATTCCCGCCAGAAATGCATATAGACAAGAATCCGTGCTATATGATAAGATTAGAACCTGACAGAATAGACAGCTGCACAATTAATATCTATCAACCAATCTATTTTATTTACAAAGGTGTTGAACACACAATAAAAATAGATGAAATCAATAGCAATTCAATCAAAATAACTATCTCAAGTGAGCCAATAAAGATAGCATTGTTAATTAATGAAACTGAATTAATTAATGAAACTGAAGAAATAGACTTAGATAGCGATGGTATAAAAGATATTTCAATAACTCTCGACAATATAAATAATTCAAATAGGTATGATATAAAAGCCACAATAACTGTAAAGATAATGGCTCAAGAGTGCATTTGTCCTCAATGTAGCGAGTGGAATTCATGCTTTGAAGGCAAGCAAACAAGAACTTGCTATAAGTGCAGCGAAGCCACTAGTTACACTTGTCAAGAATATCAAGAAGAAAAAAGCTGCGTTGAGAAAATCGAGAAACCAAAGATTGCTATAGGATGGTTCTTCCTGCTATTGCTCTTGTTGCTTGCGTTAATGGTCTTATTGATAAAACAGTACGGCCAAATACAAACGAAGCCTGATACCTTTAAAAATGCGGAAAAAATACTAAAACTTAGTCAGATAAAATCACTGAACTCAATAAAGTCAACAAAAGAAGTAATAAAACGACCGACCACCAAAGCGGCCATCCCCGTGAAACCGAGAATACCGACAGATTTGGCTAATCCAAAAATTCAGTCAAATGCGCGGGAGGGGAAGGTTATGGCTATGAAAGAAATAAATGGAGGGAGCGAAGAGGTGAAACTGTTAGAGTTCACAAGAAAATTAATAGAAAAGAGCGGGGAACGGGATCTAAGAGAAAAAGGATCTTTATTCGGGGAAACTGGTGAAAGAATAATTGAGACAGAAAAAAGTAAAGAAGGCATTTTAGGAGAGCTGGAAAGAATTTATAGACAAGATTATTAGCATCGATAAATTTATAAGTAAAAACAAAGGACTATATTATAAAAATAAGGAAAAAAGAGGCGAGAAAAGGAAAATGGGTGAATCGATAGGGATTTTGTCGATTAAAGGAGGTGTTGGAAAAACAACCACGACCGTTGCCTTGGGCTCGGCATTAGCGCAACGAGGCAAGAGTGTTCTTTTAGTGGATGCCAACTTCAGTGCTCCTAATCTGGCATTGCACCTAGGGATAGTACAACCAGAAATAAGCCTCTATGATGTGTTGCAAGGTAAGGCAAATGCCCTTGGGGCAGTGGAAGAAACAGACTACGGCTTTGATATTATTGCTGGTAGGCTTAATATGAAAAAGGTATTTTACCCTGATTACATGAAATTAAAAGAGAAGATACAGCATTTAAAATACCATTATGATGTCATCTTGATTGACAGCTCGCCTACCCTTGACCACGAGACACTTGCGGCAATGATGGCAAGTGATAAGTTGCTGATTGTAACTACACCTGACCATGCTACCTTAAGCTGCACATTGCATGCTGTTAAAGTGGCGAAACAAAAAAAAGTGCCGATAGTCGGATTAATAATTAACAAAGTTTATGGTAAAAAGTTCGAACTAAGCTTAGAACAGATAGAGAAAATAACTGGGGTGCCTGTGCTAGCTGTGGTTCCTCACGAGATAAACATCCCAAAGGCTCTGGCTGAGTTAAGGCCTAGCACTTTTGAGGCTGAAGAGACTGAAGCAGTTGTGGAGTACAAGAAACTTGCGGCGTTTCTTGTTGGTGAAAGTTACAAAGATAAGAGATTCTCAACTAAACTTAAGGCATTCTTTTTTTCTAGCAAATTGCCAAAACAAGAGATCAACAGGCAGTTGAAGAACAAGAGCTATAAAATTGAGACTGAAAACTGAGCCCCTTTCTTCAAAAGCCGCGGATGGGAGTTGAACCCACAACCTATTGCTTACGAAGCAATTGCTCTGCCATTGAGCTACCGCGGCATGAATATGTATAAAAATAAGAAATTGCTTTTTTTATTCTTTGCTTTTTTTTATTCTTTTTCTTCCCTGGCCTTCTTGACCTTACTAATTATCTCTATCGCACTCTCTTTCTCCTTCCCGCTGACCGGCTCTTCCTCTAACTCATAGAAATCCTTGGCGTCAAGTCTGCGTTTGATGCCCTTTTTCTCAAGGTAGAGCTTGGCAAGGATGTAAAGTATCAGGCCTATACTTTTGGCGGTCTTATTATTACAAGGGATCACAAGGTCTATATAATCCGTAACGTTATTCGTGTCGCACAATGCTATGATGGGAATATGGACCTTCGCTGAGTCTCTTATTACGTTCTTATCGAGCCATGGGTCAACAACAAGGACTATCTCTGGCTCGAAAAAGGTATCAAGATCAGGATTGGTTATCATACCAGGCGGATATTTTTTAAAGATTTTTGCGCCGATTGCAGAGCCAAAAGCCTCTAGGGCATTATGACCAGCGTCTCTTTTACAGCAAACGACTATCTTTTCAGGAGTGTAGCGCGTAAGCAAATTAGCGGCGAGAGCAATTTTCTCATCTATCTTCTTGGTGTTTAAAACAGCAATCCCATCCGCCTTGCGCCTATAAACATATTCCCGCATGCCGGGTGTAACAGCCCTCGTGCCTAGATGAACCGCTGCTTTAATGTAGTCCTCCAGAGGTACTAACAATTCTTCTTTGCCTTCCTTTTTCTTCTCTGTCTCCTTTTCCTCACTCTTCCCTATTTCTTCTTTCTCTTCTTTTCCTTCTTCCTTGCTTCTTTCTTCTTTTTCTTCTTCTTTTTTCTTTCTTGGCATTAGAGTGTAAGAAAAACGCGGTTTAAAAAGGTTGCTAGGGCATCAGGAAAATAAGAACTAAAACGCCGGGACTGGGATTCGAACCCAGAAATCCACGAGGGAAACAGGTTTAGCAAACCTGCGCCGTACCATTGGGCCATCCCGGCATAGAGTTTCTAAGAATTGAGAACTTTTAAAGTTTATTTTTCCTTGCCTTCTGCCTTGCGTTTCTTGTAATAATCAACTGCGTTTTTGATAAGCCGGTTGTTAGAGACTCTTGCAAGTTGCTCTGCGCTCTCGATATCCTGCGAGACATTTTTGTAGAGAGCATAGCTTATTCCGGATATCGCTAAACCCATAATAAATGAGCCGCCCGATATAGCTAAAAGAAGATAATCGTTTTTATTAGGGCCATCTATAATATTGTAGAAAGAAAATATCGCAGAACCAAGATAAGGGATTACTGAACCAAAATTAACATTAGCGCTTATTTCAAAAAATTCTTCGATTTTTTTGGTTAAGCTCATTTTTGCCCATCTTCCTTTCTTTTTTTCTTTTCGATTATTTTCTTTGCCCTTTCTAGCATCTCTTTCTTCAGGCCAATAAAACAACCGCCAGCTTTGCCTGCGCAATAAGTGGCCTCGCCTTCCTTGATAACTTCTGCAATTTCCGGCGACTCAATATCGATGTGTGTGATTCTCGAGTTGCTCTTGCCTGCTTCGTGCAAGTAAACCTTGACTTTTTTTAGTTCATACTTGCCTTCGCTCGGGCCTGACATAAATCTTTAAAAGATGGAAGATATATAAAATTATTGAGGGGCTGTAGTATAGCTTGGTTTAGTATACGTGCCTAGGGCGCACGGGACCCCGGTTCAAATCCGGGCAGCCCCATCCCTATTTTTTGTTCTAAAGAAAGATTTATAAAAGACTTTTACTATAAAATAGTGACAAAATCAAAATGCTAAAAACCTTGCTATTTTTTTTGGTTTTGAATGGGAATAATCCTGACAGCAACTGTAACAGCAACTATACTAATCAAATTTTAAATGAAACCGGACAAACAATGGTCTTTGGCGATTCTCTGGTTAAACTAGTTAATTCTAGCAATGTCCCTGCTATTGATACTGCCTCTATGGGTTATAAACTCTTGAATGCTGCTGAAGAATATCTCGGCGTGCCTTATGCTTGGGGCGGAAGGAGCAAAAAAGAAATAGACTGTATGGGCTTAATTTTTCTAGCTTATTCTAAGATAACAGGTAAGAGCTGGAAAAATCTCTCGGTTTATCCTTCCAAACTAGTAAAAAGTGGAAAACTTGGAAAACCAGTAAAGGGGCTAGATGGTGTAGTTGCAGACAGCATAGTCAATTCAATAAATAAAATGGAAGTCGGCGACATAATCTATCTTTTGACTCCTTCAAGGGTAATAGAAGATGACTCCTTAGTAGCGATAGATAGCACTGGATATTGGCCGTGGCATATGGGCTTGTATGCTGGCAACGGCAATATTTTACATGCAAATCCCTGTGCTAGTGAAAACACACCGGCCCAGGTAATTCGTGAGCCCCTATCGCAATTGCTTGAACGAACGGGTACGCTAGCCATATTTGTTACCCGAATAAAAAGATAGAGGTTTATTTGGGTTTATTTTTTGGCTATCCGCATTATATCATCCAAAGTAATTTTCTTTTTTTCAGGGAATGCAAAGACTAAAGGATCATTATATCGCTGGATGTCTTCTTCTGCGAGAAAGCCGACATCGCCAATGTGTGCTTCCAAAGAGGCTTCTGAAATTCCCTTGATGCCGCTATGGTGGGGGGTGCCGTCTCTATTGTAGTTTTGGAAAGGCGAGCCCGGCGGAATTGCCCTAAGAAAATCATCTCTCTCTTTCTTGCTCTCGAAATACAAAACTTTTGTGCCTGTAGCTAGAATTTCCTTTGGGATGGGGGCGATTTCTCTTGTTTTGCCATGGATGTAGTGCGTCTCATTGAATGAAGAACCAAAGACGATGAGCGCTTTATTTAAGGCATATCTATTAGTTAGCTCTTGAATAAGTTTGAAGCCATCTGTCTCTCTATACCAATTATATGGCTGCTTCTGCAGGGCCCTTTCTCCTTCTATAAATGCTGCTTGTACAAAACCTATGCAGTCATAGGCGTATTCTATACCTTTGATAGAATCTATTTGCTGCTCAAGTTCAGATATTTTTTTTCCAAGATACTTTAGATATTCCTGGTCTGCTTGTATATCTTGCATTATTCGATTTCTTGTTGCTTCGTCAGTCTCTTGCGACAGTTGTGCCTGAAGTTTTGCTATTCTCTCTTCAGCCAATTTTTTTGAGTTAATTTTTTCCTCGAGTTCTTTTTCTCTCGGCTTTATCAGTAGTTCCTTGTAGGTTTCGAGATGGTGTGTTTTTTCTTTTTCATATGTTTTGTATTTATCAGCATATACAACCTTTCCTTTGGCCCCTCCCAAGGAAGCATATTTTGGGTCATATACGGCATTTATTGCCCAAGAGTAACTTTTATCGAAAAGTTTAATCTCTAGAGTTTGAATTTTAGTTAAGTCAATTGTCTTGGTGGCCCCCAGAGTTTCGCATATTGAACAATATTTGAGAAGACCATCCTTTATTTGGATCTCGTGGGGTTTACCATCATACTCATAGCGGTAAAATACATCAATAGAAATTTTATTAAGATAGCCTTCAATAGTAAATGGCTCCTTACCGAAAGTCATTCTGATAACGCCCCTGTCTATGAATATCACTTCACTCTCGTCATTGATTGGTTCTATATAAAGCGCCCCATAAGGAGAATATGGAAACGTTTCGATGTTCATCTTGTTGGCTTTTGCAATTATTCTTAGGACGCGGTTATTTGTATCCGCCTCCACGCAACTTGCTGTAATCTCTTCACAATCGCCCTCTTTTGGAAAGATAAATGTCTCTGCATCGACTTGATAACGAGTATCTTTCAACCCTAAAAAATAGGTAATATAAGTCGTAGCCTTGGCCAGAATAATCCCTGTTTTTGTTAATGTGAGCTTGCCCGAGAGCTCTGAATTGGGGCGGTATCTCTCCTCGCCATTAATAATCAGTTTATCAGATATGACTATATCCTCTCCGGTAACAGTAAAACTTTCTTTGGTCTTGATTACGGTACTCCTCGAAGGTTCTGTTTTGGGTTCAATAAGGAATGTCTTATCATTGTTTTTTATTTCGCCATACTTGTCTTTGGCTATTACTAAAATATCAATCGATTCACAATTTGTTACATCTATCGTTCCGTCACTAAGAATTATTCTTTCCCCATCTTTTAGTACGAGGCCGCCTAAAATTTCGGCTTTATTCGGCAAAATAAGGGTATCACGATAAGTGACTATCGAGCCTCGGTTATCGGTGATATCGAATTTGGTGTCTAAAAAAGAAAGGGTCACAAACTTGCCGTCGTACTCTTGGAGTGTGCCTCCTTCGTCCTTGATGCCATAAGAAAGAAACCATTCTTTCTTGATATTTGGATTGTCATTTAAAATTAGAACGTCTTGTTGTGCCAGCATATCCACTTTGCTTACCACATATTTTTTGAACGATTCTTTTTGTAACAAGGCAGGATTATTATCAATGATTTTTACAACTTTTGAACTATCTTCGTTGAATGCTGCTTCGAGTAATTTCATATCATAGAGCTTTGATGGCTTTTGCTCTATGGCTTGCCAATCGACTTCAGCCAGAACAAAGGAGAGGGCAAAAATAAAGAAAACTAAGAAAATTACAAAGTACATTAAGAACATTGTTAAGATTTTTTTGTACATTTTTTGTACCTTTTATAC
>JAIMAW010000012.1 GCA_023511755.1 Candidatus Pacearchaeota archaeon
ATCGCACAGGATCTTCACGATGACGTAGGCGCCACATTAAGCTCTATATTGTTATACAGCAATGCCGGCTTACATAATCATTCGAATACGATTCGGGAAATGAAAAAAACATTACAAAAAATCATAGCGATATTTTCGGACAACGGTCCTCTTGTTCCTTTGAATGATTCCAAAACTCTAAAGAAAAAATTGGGAGCAAAAATAATAGTCGAAAAGAAAAGGGGCCATTTTGACGGCAAAAAATATCCTTCGATATTAAAGGCAACTTACGCTCTCTAGTTCATCTAACCCTTGAAAATAAACTTATCTGTCTGTTCCCTCGCAGCTTCTCTCTTTCTTTGGTGTTCTTTCAAGAATGCATTGATCCTATCAATAAGATAAGCTTTTAGTTCCGACGTCAGAAGCTTGCCCGACTTGTAATCCTCGCGAATTTCAGCAAGTTTCTTGTCGTCTGGCTCGAAGAAATAATAGAGCCACTGGAAAGAAACATCAATATCAGGGTTGCCACCAAGCTTGCGGTGTTCTGCGATAGAGCCACGGCCACCTGAAAAGGCGTGTTTCATTATTTTATTACGAACTTGCTCCGGACTATCTGTAGTCCAAATTGTTGAATCCGGATCGCTAGTTGACATTTTACTCCCGTAGGATTTAAGACCGCTCAAGAATTTTGCATGCAAAATTGCCGGCTTATAATAACCCAATTTTGGTAAGATGTCCCTAGTTATTCTAAAATGGGGGTCCTGGTCTACACCAAGAGGGATCAAACAAGGGATGTTCTTTTTTTTCAATATGCTTGGCAAAAAACAAGGAACAGATTGCATTGCTGTGTAAAAAATGCTCCCGATGTTGGTTTCATTCGTGAAGCCAAAAACTGCCTTGACTGTCGAAAAGGTAATCTTTTTTGCAACCTTGCAAGCCTCTTTGTACATCAGATTAGCGTGCCTTGTATCAATAAGAAAATGAGTCTTTTTCGGATCAAAACCAAGAGCGATGACATCGAGCATGTTCTCGTAAGTATGCTTTTGGACCTCCTCAAAAGTTAGTTCTGGCTTGAACATGAATTTTTCCTCATCTGGAAATTGGAACCAAAGTTCAGCATCAAACTTGTCTTGTAGCCACTTACAAAGAACCCACGGAACTAAATGTCCTATGTGGGTCTCGCCAGAGGGGGCCCGCCCAGTATACAAAAAAAACTCATTGCCCTTTTCATACTCATCAAGAAGCCAATTCAAATCACGATGAGCGAAAAAAACACCGCGGCGCAACATAAAATGTAATTCTCCTACATTTCTCTTTATTCTATCTAGGAGCTCTTTATTCAAAGGCCATATTCCAAACTGCCGGATCAAGCACTGATAATCTTCTTCTGTTACATTTCCCCTAACTTCATAAGGAGTTACATTAACTTTAATCCTCTCTCTTTTCATATGGCGCTAAAGACAAAAGATTTTATAAAGCTTTTTCTCCTATCTGAACCATGAAGCATTCACTAAAAATAACTATAACCCTGCTCTTAATGTTCCTCTTGGCACAGTTTATAGGCCTATCAGTTATGACTTCCTATTACAACTACTTTGGTCGGGGGGCTGAAGAGAGGATAAAGACGAGTGAGCTTGTGCAGCCCGAGGTCTCAGTCGTCCGGGAGACAGTGCCACCACAGATTGAGCTTAAAAAGCCCGTGGATATCCTAAGGATAGTCATGGTAATAGTAATTTCCATCCTTATAGCCACTTTTCTGTTTTTTTTGCTCTCCCGGGTCAAAATAACAGTCCTCCTTAGAGCATGGTTCGCCTTTGTCGTATTCGTCTGCCTTAGCCTCGCTTTCGCTCTTCTGCTTTATCCTTATATGAGCACCTCAACATTTTCTGTACTTGGAAAAAAGATGGCGCTCGCTGAGGTTATAGCTGTACCTCTTGCCGCAGTGTTTACATTCCTCAAGATTTTTAAAAGAGATATTCTCGCGCATAATTTCACAGAACTTTTCATCTATCCGGGCTTGGCGGTAATTTTCCTACCCTTACTTAACGTCATTGCTGCCGCTATTTTGTTAATAGCTATATCAATATACGACATGATAGCAGTTTGGAAAACAAAATATATGATCAAACTTGCGAAATTCCAGATAAACCATCTCAAAATTTTCACAGGCTTTTTCTTGCCATATGTTGCGCCAAAAGATAGGGTAAGGATTGAGAAAATGCGGGCATTGGCCAAACGGGAGGCAGAAAAAGCGAAAAGAACAGGCAAAAAACCTAGAAAAAAGGAGAAAAAAGTGAAAATAAAGGTGCAGATAGCTGCTCTCGGCGGCGGCGACGTTGCCTTCCCGCTGATTTTCGTTGGTACGATCCTGTTCCAATTCGGGCTCGCGGCGGCAACCGTTACAATATTGTCAACTGCTCTCGCATTGCTCTTGCTGCTTACTTTTGGAGAAAAGGGTAAATTCTATCCAGCCATGCCTTTCCTAAGCGCTGGCTGCTTCCTTGGGCTTATTTTGACCCTGTTGTTCTTGTAGGTAATTCAAAAACACATATGCGACAACAGTCCAGTAATCCCAACTAGTCAGGCCAATATAAGGGACCTTGTGCTCTCTGCACCATAGCCAATCAGAACACAAGTCCTCTGTAAACCCTATAATCTCTTCCTTTTTTGGAGATTGGTAAGCCATAACAATTGTTCTCCACAGTTGCTTCTCTGGCATGTTCCTCACCTGTTCAAGCGTTAGTTTGTCAAGGCCACTCATTTTCTCGCCGCATGTCAGTAGACAATAGCTACAGTAACATATTTAATCATTTCCCATCTAACTTTGCCGTCTGCCTGCGCGGCATTATCTCCCTTGGTGATACAATACCACCCCTTGTCATCTACGCCTACAGCGATTACCCTATGAACGATAAGGGTTTCGTCACTCGTTGAGGGGGCATATGCGATGATATCCCCAACATGAATGTCCTCGGGGGATTGGGGCACAATCTCAATGCCGTTTGCAGTGGAGTCTATAGAGGGGTCCATGCTATTCGTGTTCATGTAGGCGCTTACAATTGCATTAGGTACGAGAATGACAACCCTGTCCTTGTAAACAAGTATCTGGTTCTCTTTTATCCAGTTTCCTGGAGAGGGTTTTTCAAAAATGCTGCTACTTGCCATCTCTAGACTCAATAAAGGATTCTCCGCCTCCGTCGCCACCGTCAGATAAGAAAAAATACCAAGGAATAACACAGTAAGAATACTAATAATCATCCACAAAGTCCTTTGGTTCATTTTCATTATCTTAAAAGGCAAAGGGTTTATAAATTTTTCTGATATTGTCATTATAAAATGACAAAAATATTTATATAGCCTCTCGCTTTTGTTTATTGATGCGCCTGAAATTCGAAAGGATTGACCTGAAAAAGATGTACGAAAGAATTACTAGCAAGTTCTCGCTAAAGGGCCTCGCAATAATGAGCACATTTCTTCTTGCGAGCTTGTTTTCTAGCTATACCATAGTCCACACAAGAACGCTCGAGAAAAGAATCAACGAGATGAAAAAAAAGATAGAAGAATTCGAGGTTCAGAGAAAAGATGTTGTTAGTAGATGTTCTTTTGATAGCTGGGGTTTCATTGATACGCTGAGGATGAAAGATGTTGAAATCCAGCTAGGTGATATAGATTATGATGGCGACATGGATATAATTACAAAGGACAAAGCAGGCACAATCTGGACTTATGAGAATACAATGCCCCAAAAATTTTTGCCCCAAGAAGAACGGTTGCTTTGCGAGATAACTCTAAAAATGAAAGCGGTAGGTTACGACATAGCCCCATTGTTGAAGGATAAGAAATTTAAATATTATAGAGACATCAGAAACTTGCTGTACAGCGGCAGAGAAATAAGCAAAGAACAGCATCAAAAGAATCTCGAAGTTTATGTAAAAAAATATCTTGATGAGGCGGCAGATTTCATGATGCAAAACCGGGTTTGGTTAAGTAAGGCGCAGTTGAAGTATGGTATAGCCCCCTGGGATATTGTCTCGCTACTCAACCAAGAAACACGATTAGGTAAGGCAAGGGGAAATAGAAGTATCTTCAATAGCCTGATTTCTGTTCTGCTAACTTTTCCAAAGAAAGAAAAGTTTGTCTATCGCAATCTCAAAGCTCTTCTTGAACTATCAAAACAAGAAAACAAAGAAGTATTCTCTTACAAAGGCTCATTCATGGGGGCCTATGAATGGCCCCAGTCGCTGCCCGAGAACATTTCAAAATTCGGGGTTGATTTTGACGACGACGGTAAGATAGACTTGTCCACCCTGCCAGATGCTATCGGCTTTATTGCTAATTATCTCGCACAAGCCGGTTACAAAAAAGATAGGTATGGTGCATTTTATGCTTATAATCCGAGCAATATTTATTGTGATTATCTTATCGCACTTGGCGATGCACTAGAAACAGAGTACAACAAAAGACAAAAGAGATTTGGCATATTACTCCTAAGAGAGTGTCCAAAAAGCCAAGCGGAAAGGGACAAAACTTCTATTCTTGCCCCGGCTCTTACCTTAACCTCAATGTCTCTAGATTCCTTGGCACGTTAGTCTCTATTTTGTGCAACTTGTAAATCGTGGACGCCAAATCCAAAGCTCTTGACACTTCACCGTGCTGCACTATAATTCTTCTGGGACTCGGGCTAAGGTTATTGACGAAGTTTAATAGTTCATTGCGGCCAGCGTGTCCTGTCATCCCGTCTATCACAACCACTTCCATCTCGACCTTGACTGTTTCTTCCCCATTTTCGCCGCTCATCTTTATTTCTTTCAATCCCTCTTGGACTTGCCTACCCAAAGAGCCCTGACCCTGGTAGCTTACGAAGATTATGCTATTGTGCTTATCGTCAGCGAGCTCGCGAAAGTACTCCTGCGAAGCGCCACCGACCAGCATGCCGCTAGTAGCTAAAATAATGCAAGGACCACCTTCTATTACTTCCTTTCTTTCTTGTGGTGAGCCCACCCTCTTGAAAAGGTCTCCTGAGAAGGGGTTTTTATCCTGGAATATCTGGTTCCTCAAGTGCGTTGACAAAAACTCTGGATAAGCGGTATGTATCGCGGTGACATCCCAAACAAGACCATCGACATAAATCGGAACCTTGGGCAATTTGCCTTCTTGGTTCGCGCTGTCAACAACCATCATTATTTCCTGCGCCCTTCCAACCCCCAGAATTGGTACGAGAGCTTTTCCCTTCCTCTTGATTGTCTTATTGATTGCTTCTATGAATATATCTTCTGCCTCCCTCCTCGGCGGTAGCACATTCGCCTTGCCCCCATAAGTGCTTTCAATTATTAGCGTCTCTAGCCGAGGGAACTTGAATGAAGCCATATCAAGAACCCTGGTCTTTATGTACTTGAAATCCGCCGTGTAAAGCAAATTATGCAGGCCATTACCTATGTTAAGATGAACCATGGCTGATCCCAAAGCATGGCCGGCATTGTAAAAAGTAAGTCTAACGTCAGGGGTGATGTCAGTAACCTCATTATAATTAAGGTCAATGCTATGTTTAACCATTGTCTTTATGTCGGCTATCCTGTACAAAGGAGCAACTGCTTTTTTGTAACTTACCCCGATATAATCAAGCGCGAGCAATGCGGTAATATCTCTGGTAGGGGCGGTCATGTAGCAAGGTCCACGGTAGCCCATCTTGTAGAGCAAAGGCAACAAGCCACTATGATCGAGGTGGGCATGCGATATAATTACGGCATCAAGCTGCTTTATGTCGAATTCAGGAACATTCAGGTAAGGGAATTTCTCAGAATTGCTCGCTGCTATATCAATACCGCAATCAAGCAGAATTTTCGATTCGGGAGTCTGTAGAAACAAACAACTCCTACCAACTTGTCTAGCTCCGCCGAGAAAAGATATTCTTATCCACTCTTCCCTTTTTTCGGGACTCCACTCCTTGTAGATTTTCTTTCCTATGCTGTTCAGAAATTTTTTTCTGTAGTCCTCTTTGACGAATAGGGTGTGCCTTATGGCCTCTGTGATTTTGCTCCTTATGGCCGGACTTCTTATAGCCTGCGGCGTCCACAGGGTCTTCTCTTTAATGGCCTTAAGCACCTCGCCACCGCGGCCTATAGCCACACCAGGCTTTTTAACTTCGATTACAACAATACTCCTTTGCTCATCAAACAAGATGTTCTGTATTTCTGCCTCAGAAGGGATTGTCTCTCCGATGAACTTTTTTGCCTTGGCCGCATCCATCAACAATTCCTTGCTAGCCCTTAACTCTATCCTCTTTTTTATCTTATCAACAACTTCCCTAATTCTGGGCTCGCCTTCCAAGAAAAAATTTTTGTCAGAAGTGTACACAACTATATTCGCACCTTCGAAATTCGCAGAGTCTATCACTTCTGGTGGCAATTCATTCAGGATTATCTTCAGAATGTCTGGCATTCTTAACAAATAAATTAGAGTTTAGTATGAAATTATAAGCTAAGCTATTTCTTCACAAGCACACTTCTCACCTCTTCTTCGACTACTTTTCTCGTGCCTTTCTTGTCTATAACAACTACGTCAATGCCAGAGCCAGTTGGAGTGTCTCTTTGCATTGCTGCGCTTAATGCTCTTACAGCAAGCTTTACTCCCTCTTCAAGGCTCAACTCTTCTTTGTAGGAGTCTTCCAATAAACCATATGCCACAACCATCCCGCTCCCAGTGCTAACAAAATCTTTGTGTTCCAGGGCGCTACCATCGGGCCCCACCTCATAAAGCCAGAATCCTTTGTCATCGACACCACCAATCAGAAAAGCCGTCACCCCGAGTATCGGACTGAACTTCCTGATGTTTTCGTAAACAAGCATCCCGAACAAGCTAGCCGTTTCCTTAACACTCGGTTCCATTTTTGTCCTGAGCAGCTTAAGCTTCAACTCGGCCTTGGTTAGTTTTACTAACAGCTGTATATCAGAAACGCTACCTGCCGTTGTAACACTTATCTTGTCCGTTATAGGGAGCACCTTATCGACTCGTTTGTGTCCAACGAAAATGCCCTCGCCGAGAGTCGCGCGCTTGTCAGCTGCGAGAACAACTCCGTCTTTGCATACAATCCCTATAGTCGTTGTTCCTGTCCTCAAAATGCTCTTTTTAAGTTCCTCTTCCATCTTTTAATAGCAAATAATCAATTATATTTCAGAATATATAATTCACACAACTTTATTTTATAAACTTTTCTATGGCTGTAATCTTAATCCCTGCCCTTGGTCTCGCCAACTTCTATCCTTGGCAAATCCTTATACTTCTTGCCAAAGTTATAATTCTCGCCATTAACCCCAAAATAAAGCGAGTAGCCAGCAAGAAATGCCATTCTTCTTGCGACATCATTGCCCCAGCCAAAGGGCCATGCAATCGCTATAACCCTATTTCCAAGTTTATTTTCAATAATCTCCTTAGACTTAAAAAAATCAGCAAAAAGACGTAAGCAATAAGTTAAACTGTCTTCCCCTTTTTTCATGCTCGTAACCAAAGATTTGTTGTTGCCAGTAATTACGTGGCTGTTATGAGTGTGGCTCTGAACATCAATCAAGCCGCTTTTGTACATTTCCTTAATTTGTTTCCAAGACAAGTAAGGCCCGCTTATGCTGTCTCTAATAGCGACAGTTGTTATAAACAAGGTTGCTTTAACATTTTCTTCCAAAAGAATTGGATAGGCGTTTTTGTAAAAACATTCAAGCCCGTCGTCAAAAGTCAGCAAAGCGTATCTTGTTGTGTCAAATTCAGTTGAATCATAATTCGCAATAAGTTTTTCTAATTCGCTAACTGATATAAAATTGTATCCTTTCTTTTTCATGCTCCGAATAGTGTTTCTTAACTGTTCTTTTGTCTGGAAATATCTCTGAAAAGCAGATTTGTGAGTTTCAAGCACAATCCAGTGATAATTCAGAATAGGAACAGCCGGCCTTTCAAACTTTTTTGCGTTTTTCTCTACTTTAACTTCATTAACTTTATCTATAATTATAGAATCTTCTTTCTGAATCAATGTTTGTTGCAAGTCTAATTTTTGATTATATGGCCAATAAGGTAGAGAGGTAGGCTGTGCCTGTGATGTCAGAAACAACGCGAGCGTCTCCAGTATCATTTTTTAGCCCCTTTACCCCTAAAAATTAAAATAAATAAATCCCTGCGGGCGGATTTGAACCGCCAACCCCTCGGGATCTGCATTGCAACATTGCAATTGAACACTTGCGAGCGTCCCATGCATTCTTGTGGAAAGCACGAGTCTACAGCCGAGTGCTCCGCCGTTGAGCTACGCAGGGTAAAATGCTAAAGAAGGATTATTTTAAAAAGGTTTTCTTATTTTAGTTCTGTAGAAAATTTCTCTCGAAATATCGTGCTAAAAAGTTATGAGAATAATAAGAAACAAATTAACTAAATCAGCCCTAATCATATAGTTAATTCAATTCTTTGATAAAGATTTTTTTTACTTTTTAACAATTTGTTTCTCGAAAATAACAGGAACATAATTAGCATTGAAAACAACACGATAACCATGCAAGACTTCATTAAGAAAGAATTTATAACCTCTTTGCAAAGCTTCAGTAAAATTATCTTTGTCAATCGAAGTCAAGTCAATGAGAAGCCAATAATTACCTTCTTCATCTTTCAAGTAATCTTCTATACCCTTTTCCTTATTTTCCTTTTCATCGATTTTAAAAATACTAACAACATGATTCTGAAACATTATCAAACCTGCCTGGATCCTCTTAGACAACAAAAGCGAGCTGTACAATATTGCAAGATCCTCGCAATCGCCGCCCTTGTGTTTCAATGTTTGTTCCGGATGCTTAACATAATCTTTCAATGAAGCTTCTATCGGACTTTTCCCAAGTTTGCTAAGTTCATCTTCTAAAGCGATTTGTTCCCAGAAAGTTTCTTTAGAATTTCCAGGGTCATAGATATATTTTATCCCCATAGCTTTCAAAGTGTTATAAATCTCTTTGGCAATTTCCAAACTGCCTTTTTTATCAATTTTGCTTGTGAGCTCTTTGACTGCCCTTGCTTCTGGATCAATCATCGAAACATAATCCCTATAGTTGTGGCATTCAGCCAGCTTGACTTTTCTATCTTCAAAATCAAAAGAAGGCACTGCATAATAAAACTCTATTTTTTCTTGAGGAATAGCCCTCTCTTTTGTAGTATCCTTTTTAGCATACTCCTGTGAATTTCCAATTATGGCAGAAGCCACCAAACCCAGGATTATACTTTTGAGGGATTTCATAAGAATAGAAAGCTAAAATAGTTTATATATTTTACTATTTTAACTACTAAAGAGTAACACAAAAATCATGCTTAAGGCGTTAATCTATCTCTGTCTCTTGGCCATATGCATGCCTCTCTTATGTTGTCAAGTTTCAGCAAAGCCATTGTAAATCTTTCCAAGCCTATGGACCAGCCAGAGTGATATGGCGCGCCGTAACGGAAAGCATCAACATAACTTTTGAAATGTTCTGGATTCAATCCCTTGTCTTTCAATTGTCTTATCAAAACATCAGCTTTATGGACTCTTTGGCCGCCACTCGAGATTTCAATGCCTCCGAACAAAGCATCGAAGCCAGCACTAATGCCTTTTTTCTCGTCCTTTGGCCAAATATAAAATGGCTTCAGTTTTATCGGCCAGGAATGCACAAAAACAATCGTATTAGGATAAATTTCTTCGAGCTTCTTTTCAGCTTCTGGACTCAAATCATCGCCATGCTTAATATCAATTTTCTTTTTTTGCAAAAGCAAAATTGTTTCCTCATAGCTAAGATATTTTGCCTTGGGCACTTTCAAGTCCAGGTTCAAAATTTTAAGCTCTTTTTTGCACTTCTCTATAACATTAGAAACAATAAACTTGACACAATCCTCAAGATATTTCATTACTTCCATGTCATCTACAAATGCAACTTCAATATCCATCTGTCTTGACTCGTTAAGATGCCTTATCGTATTATGCTTTTCTGCCCGCCACACAGGAACAATACAAGTGACTTTTTCTAAAGATATCGCGGCAAGTTGCTTGTAAAGCTGTGGCGACTGTGCCAAGAATGCCTTCTTTTCGAAGTATTGAACAGGGAATAAAGCAGTTCCGCCTTCGCTCGCTGTTGCAATAATGCAGGGCGGCTGTATCTCAGTAAATCCGTGATTGTAAAAAAATTCTCTGAACGAATGTGCAATCTCGCTCTGAATACTAAATATTGCCTTAACCCTTGCTTTTCTCAAATCAATGCTTCGATAATCAAGTCTCTTTGCCAATTCTGTAGTGATTCCTTTTTCAACAACCTGAATCGGCAGTGCCTCGGCTTTGTTAATAACATCCAAATCCTCGACTTCAATTTCAATCTTGTTATTCAAAACTTCCTTGCTTTTCACTTCTGCCTTACGAACCTTGCCCTTGACTGCAACTACTGTCTCCAAAGTTAATCTTGAAAACAAATCAAATAATTTCTCATTTTTTATAATGCATTGAACAATCCCGGAGTTATCCCTCAACAAAAAAAACTTAACCTTGGCCAAGTCTCGCAATTCGTGAATCCAGCCCTCGAGAAAAACCTTCTCATTTTCTTTCTCTTTTATCTCGTTAATATCGATACC
>JAIMAW010000013.1 GCA_023511755.1 Candidatus Pacearchaeota archaeon
GTAAGGCTCTTGTTGCAACGAAAAACGCCTTTGACAAAAGGAGGAAGAAAGACGCCGGTATAGTTTGGGACATGGCCAGGCGCTATTATGAAGACGCAGAGTTTTTCAGTAGCAAGGGAAATTTTGTGGATGCTTTTGCCGCCCTGAACTATGCCCATGGCTGGCTTGACTGTGGTTCAAAACTCGGATTGTTCAAGGTCAAGGACTCGAGACTTTTCGTAGTAAAATAGGGAATATAGTAAAATAAAAATGATAAGTTTTTTTGTTGGCAGGAGAGACGAAAAATTGATAGAACTGTACAAGCCCCTTGGATTTGACAAAGTGCTTTTTGTAAAGGAAATCTCAAAAGTCGCAAGTGTAAAAGAGTGCAAGGGAGGAGAGATATATGACGCCATTTTGATAAAAACCGTAAATGTGGATATGCTGAGAAGGATGGTTGACAAGGCAGCTAATTATTATTCTCTAATTCTCGTTCAGGGAACGAATGACAAAATAAATCGCGCGGCGCTTGAGAACAAGAAAGTCAAGGCACTTGTGAGTCCCGAATACAATCGTGAAAAGGATTCCTTACATTACCGCAACTCAGGGTTAAACCAAGTCTTGTGCAAAATCGCAAGAGATAACAAAAAGGTGATAATCGAGGATTTCAGGGATATCTTGCTGAATAAGAATGAGAAACGGGCAATCCTACTTGGCAGAATCATGCAAAACACAAAACTTTGTGAAAGATATAATGTAAGGTTCAGGTTAGGCAATTTTGCCACGAAGCCCGAAGAGGCAAGGAGCTTTTTTGACTTGAGAAGTTTTTGTATAGCTGTGGGGGCGTCCAAGAAACAGGCACAAAGGGCATTCCTGCCTTTGTGATTTGGTTTTAATTCTCAACTTCTCTGGCTTTTCTTGATTTTTTCCATGGGCTATGACCGAATTGTATAAGCAGATCAACATCTTCTTCTAGGCCATTGGGTAAGTCACAAGCGCCATAACAGGAGCCGAGCCAAATGAGGCATTTCGCGTCTGTCCTTGATTCTATCTCCTCAGCTATGGCAAGGGCTTCGGGCTTGAGCCCCTCGGGCAATTGCAAACATACTGTCCTTGCTTTTTCTTTTTTTATCGTCCGTACTATCTTCCCAATTTCAAAGTCATAATGCATGTCTTTTTTAAGTCCCGACAGTTTAAAATATTTATGGCACTTGAAGAGAACCCAAGAAAACGCCCTTCGGGGCGTAACAAAAACTTAAATAAGTTCTTGGGTAGTTGGTTAAATGCCAAAGAGAAGGCATACCAAAACTATTGGAAGAGCCAAGCAAAGTTCTGTTCTTTTTTAAATTCATAAACAAACAATTTTTCGAAAAATAAGGGGGTTTGGTCGATTCTTTTGTAAGAATACTTATATCTTTTGAACAAGTTTTCGATATTTTTATTCAGAGAGCTGCACAATAAGAGTATTCTTCCTTCTTTTTTTAAGCGCCCGTGGGCTTGTGCCAGAAATTTTTCAATTATTTGCGTACCGTTTTTGCCGCCGTCTATCTCTCTGTGAGTTATTTCTTTGCTTGGGAGATATGGCGGATTGAAAACGATGAGGTCAAACTTGCCCTTGATATTTGAAAATAGATCTGAATGAACGAACTTAATACCTCTTCCTTTGAATTTCTCTTTCAATTTTTTTATAATTTCGTTATCTACATCAGATGCAATCACTTGTTTGTTATATTTTGCAGCCTCTAGAGCGAGGATTCCTGAGCCGGTGCCCATATCGAGAACTCTGTACGTTGGTTTTATATTTTCCGAGATATGTTTTAATAGAAGTAAAGAGTCTTCGCGAGGTTCGTACATTTTTCGCTTTATTCCATCCAATTTATACTCTTTTTTTATCTTATGATTACCCTCTTGATATTGAAAAACCTGTCAAGAACCTCGGAGAGCTCCTGGAGGCGCTTTTTGTTTCTCCCTATAAGCGCAGCTTTTTCGCGTGGCATAGCAAAAATAAAAAGCTGCTGGTCCTCCAAAGAAAGTTTCTTAAACTTGTGAGGAAAAATTATCACTTTGACGAAACGTCCGAGGTCTGCGGTGCTCTGGGGCACAGCCACTATTTTTACTTTCCTGTTCAACCTCTCTGTCAGCCTATTGACATTTTCTGCATTTCTGCCCATCGCCTTTGTGACAAGTAGCTTTGGGACGGCGAATATCACAGTGGCATCGTAATTGAAACAATATTTTGCCTTGACATGGGTTATTTTCTCAAAAAGATTCATGTACTGGATTTTCTGGATGTCTAACTTGGCCAAAATTTTCATCTTTATCCTCACTGTTTTTTCTCCTCTTCCTTGCTCTTCTTTCTTGAGTTTCCACTTTTAGCTTTCTTTTCTTTTTTGCTCTCTTTAACTTTCTCCCCTAGCTCTTCTTTTTCTCTTAACACAGAGATAACAGAAATATTGAAAGGCTTTTTGCAGAGCTCTCTTAGCTCTTCCTTGCTCATTTCAGTGTGGATTACCTCGGAAAAATTTGCTTTTAGGTTTCTCAAAATTTCTGCTGGACAGTCATTTGATACATAAATTCTTTCTATACTGTCCCGGGCTGCCCTAAGCTTCTTTAATGCTGACTTTGGGCCGAATAATACTTGCCTTGTTTTTGTATCTTTGACAATGGTATCAATAAGTTCTGGCATTTTCTCTATCTTTTTCTATTCTTTATTTTTCTGGCTTTCGTGCCAACGCCTCCTGTTTTGTTATCTTGACAAGCAGGCCAGGCAGCCCTGTTCCAACAGGTACTGGCTGATTTAGTATGAGGTTCTCTATTACGCTCACGAGGCAGTCAGTAGAGGCAGTTATCGCCGCATTGACAAAATGCTTAATGGGCGTCTCGAATGAGGCCCTGGCTAGGATGGAACTTTTGTCTGAGATTATCCCCACCCTGGTTACTCCCTTTATAGTGCCACCTGCGGTCATTGCATCTGCAACGAGCTTTATATGCTTCTCGTTGATATCTAGGCTTTGCTTTTCGATAACCTTCTTGGCTTCATTTATTATTGCTTGTCTCGCGGCTTCTATCCCCAAAACTTCTTGGATTTCGTAGATGTTGTTTGTCGTGGTTCTGTTTTTGTCAACTCCCTTGACCTTCAAGACATCTTTGAAGTTAGAGCCCGCGGTCAGGATTACGTAATCCGATTCTCTTTTAACAATGAGAATTTGTGAGATACCCTTAACTCCAGCGATATTTTCCTCCTTTAGCCTCTCTTTCAATCTGTAGAGGTTCTTGAAACCTTTCTCTTCCTTTGCTTTTATCACGAAACCGTCACCGGTCCTTCTTGCTTTTATGTTCTTTTCCTCGAGCGAGGATATTACTTTTTCAGCCGTTAAATGTAAGTCCTTGAGGGCTTTATTGTTCAGTTTTATCTCTATTTTAGACTCGCTGAAATTGACGGTTATCTCCTCTGCTATCTCTTTGAGTTTAATTTCCTTTATTTTTGCAGCCAGTCGTTTTGCTTCTTCTTCATTGTTGTATTCCTTTTCCAGGTAGATTTCCATGCTAGGCGTGCTTGGCTTTTTCCTTGCATCGAATATCTCTATCAGACGTGGCAGCCCGAGCGTGATCTGCATTTCACTGACCCCAGCGAAATGGAACACGTTGAGCGTCATCTGTGTTGCCGGTTCCCCGAAGCTTTCTGCAGTTATCACCCCTATGGCTTCTCCCGGCGCAATCTCTTTTTTCTCGAGATGCTCTCTCGTCACATCGACGCCATCCTCACCGTAGCGGAACTGAATTATGTTAGAATTTGAATCTCTTACTGTCCCATCATATTCGACACGCAAATCTTGCAGCGCATTAACAAGCCTTCGGTAGAGATAACCTGATTTTGGAGTTCTCAGTGCAGTATCCATAAGGCCGTCTCTGCCAGTTATGGCTGTGAAAAAGAATTCGTCCGCCTTGAGCCCGTCCAAAAAACTAGAGTAGACAAAACCGCCGGCTCTTGCACTTAGGTCATGCTCTTTGTAGAAGGGGAGGGTCCGGTTGGTATAGCCGAGGTTAATTCTTTTTGCCCATAGGGCTTGTTGCCCTACTGTACAGGCCATCTGTGTCAGGAAGAGCAGGCTTCCTTTTGAACCGCAGACAGTCATGATATATGCTGGGTTTTCCTTATCTACTGCTGCCTTCAGCGCCTCTCCGACTTTGGTTCTTACCTCATTCAGCGTCTGTAATATCTTGATTTCTCTGCTTTCCTCGAGGCTCTTGCCAGGAATTATTTCGAGAGTATTATCATAATAAGAGTCAATAATTTTCTGTACTTTTTTCTCAGTCGTCTTTATTATCTCTGCTGTTTGCGCCCTTACCTCGGGGGTGGTTTTGATGTCAGATATTGAAACAGTGAACCCGCGTTTTGTTAAGTAAAGCACACCCAATAAGAAAATCTTCTTCAGAGCGTCCATAGTCTCTTTTCTTCCCACTTGCCTGTCCAGCTCTCTCGTGAGAGTGTTTGTCTCCACTCCGATAATTTTCTCATCAATAAGCCCCGAGATAAGCCGGCCATTTCTTATTGCGACGTATGCGTTGTTGGGACATTCTTCTTTTTTACACCTATCAAAATAAGGACAACCTTTGCCCCTGCATGCCTTTGATTTTGTTTCAAAATTGATCTTTGGGAGTAGCGCAGAGAATATCTCGCGTCCAGAAACTTTTTCTTTGAAGCTAATGTGCTCAAGGTCAGCACCGCATGCAGCAAGGAGCTGTACAGCTTCTTGTTTCGGCATCTTTTCTTTTGATGTGAGGAGATAGAGGCCAGTTATAGCATCCTCAACACAGCCCAGCACATTGGCATTTATCTTGGGAGACATTAAATGATTTGTCACGTCTAGGAGTACCTTTGCTTCAGCTCTCGCCTCCTCTGTCTGCGGCACGTGAATATTCATCTCATCTCCATCAAAATCTGCGTTGTAAGGGAAAGTCACTGCCGGATGAATTCTGAAGGTGTGTCCGGGCAATACGCGTACATAGTGGCCCATGAGGCTCATCCGGTGTAGCGTGGGGTGCCTGTTGAATAGCACGATATCCCCATTTTCGATTTGCCTCTCTACGAGGTACCCTATACTAACTTCTTCTTTGAGTTGCTCTCTCAATTCTTCCGTTATTCTTTTTCTTTTGCCGTCGGGCCGAATAATGCTGCTCGTTGCGGGGTAGTCGGTTTTGTCCATCTTTTTCTTTAGGAATTCAATGTTCGTGGCGGTTGCTCTCTCGGGAACTGTCAAAACTTTCGCTATCTCGAGAGGCACGCCTACCTCATTCAGTGAAATGTATGGGTCTGGCGAGACTACGGTCCTCGAGCTGAAGTTTACACGCTTGCCAGCGAGGTTGTGTCTAATACGGCCATGTTTGCCTTTGATCCTTTCTGTTATCGTTTTCAGCGGCTGTCCACTTCTGTGCCTAGCGGGTGGCACGTTGCTCATAGTGTTATCAAAAAAAGTAGTTACGTGGTACTGTAACAAGTCCCAAAGATCTTCGATTATTACTTCAGGTGCGCCCGCATTGAGGTTTTCCCATAACCTTTGGTTGGCCCGGACTATATCGCTTAGCTTATGCGTTAAGTCATCTTCACTTCTCTCTCCGGTTTCTAGGGTTATGGAAGGCCTTACTGTTACAGGAGGAACGAGCAATAGGGTTAGCACGGCCCACTCCGGCCTGCATGTTTTTGGGTTTATCCCGAGTAGTCTGCAATCCTCGTCGTTTATTTTGCTGAGTCTCTCCCTTATTTCTGTTGGGAAGATCCTCCTCTTGCCGACGTAGAACGAAGAAGGTTTTTCTAGCTTGACTTTTTCTTGCTTTGCGCCGCAGTATGGGCATTTCTTGGCTGTTTTCGCTTTGTCAAGCCTTTTCTGTTTAATCTCTTCTTCTGTAAGTAGAATTCGCCCACACTCCTGACAAGTTGATTTTAGGCACAGCTCGATGAGCGGCAGGAATTTTATGTGTAGCACAGCCCTCGCAAGCTCTATGTAACCAAAATGGCCGGGACATTCTTTTAGCATGCCACCACAAGTTCTACACCTTATACCCGGGCCTATCGTCCCCAGTCTCAAGTCCATCAAACCACTGTCGACAGGATAGCCGTCCATGTCGTAGAGCTCGGGCGTGACTATCTTTGCCGCACCGAATTTCTTTATTTGCTCTGGCGAGAATAAGGAAAACTGAATTTCTTTCACTTGTTTTATTATGGGCTCCATTTTAATTTTTAAATATTTTTTACTCCTCGTATTTATTTTTAAGCTTGAAATGTGGGAATAGCCCTAGGGAAATCAACTCCTCCATCAGAAGTTTTGAAGCATAGGAAATCTCAATAGGCTCTAGTTTCTGGCTACCGCAAATAGGACAGATGTCGCGCTTCCTCAATTTGTCCCTTATTCCGAAGCTACCGCATTTTGGGCAGATATGCACGATGATATTATCTGAGCTGAACCTTTCTTTGAGCAACAAGGAGGCGCCGTGAGCAACAAGCGCGTCTTTCTCCATCTCGCCAAGCCTTAATGCTCCGCCTTTTGCCCTGCCCTCTACCGGCTGTCGCGTGAGCAGGGTTATCTTGCCTGACGCCCTCATCTGTATCTTGTTGGCTACCATATACTTGAGTTTTAGGTAGTATACATTACCAATAAAAATCTTGGCTTCGAGAGGCTTGCCCGTCACTCCATCATAAAGGGTCTCTTTACCGTCAGGCCTGAAACCGAGGTCCAGTAGCATTTTTTCGAAACTCTCAATGTCCGGCTTTACGAACGCCGTGCCGTCAATTGTCTTTCCTGACAAGCAGCCTATCTTGCCACATAGCAACTCGAGTAAATAGCCCACAGTCATACGGCTCGGTACTCCGTGAGGATTAAAAATTATGTCTGGCTTGACCCCCCTAGAAGTGAACGGAATGTCTTCCTCAGGCGCAATGTAGCCCAGGACGCCTTTCTGCCCATGGGGCGAAGCGAACTTGTCTCCTATCTCAGGTATCCTATTATCACGTGCCCTAACTTGTACGATTTTGTGGCCTTGACTGTCTGTCGTCAAGAAAACAGCATCAACTATACCTTGCTCGGCCTGTCTTACTACAGCACTATTTTCTTTGGTGGCCTTTGCTAGGGAGATTTCCTCCATCTCGAGCAAGAATTTCGGTGGCGAAATTTTACCTATAACGACGTCTCCTTCTGATATATCTGCTTCTGGGTACACGATCCCGTCCTCTTCGAGGAACCTGTAAGCTTTTTCTGTCCTGTAGCCGCTTACATCCTTTGTAGGCACGCAGATTTCATCCTTTAGGTTGCCTGTGTAATGAAGTTCCGCTGAAGTATAAGGCCTGAAATAAGTACTTCTTCCGAGGCCTCTATCGATGCTTGCTTTGTTTATCACGAGAGCATCGCTCATGTTGTAGCCCTCGAATGGCATTATTGCAACCACAACATTCTGTCCAGCCGGGTAGGATTCGAGAGAGTCGTAAAAGAAAGTCCTGACGATTGGTTTTTGCGGGTAGTGCAGTACACTTACATCTGTATCAATTAAGTCAAGGTAGTTTGCAGAATATAATCCTAGGGCTTGCTTGTGAGTCCTGCCAACTTTATTCAACCTTGAGCTCTGGTCGTGGTTTGCGAAAGGGATGGTGGCCATCACGGGTCCAAACATCGCGGTTGGGTCTATCTCCAAGTGGGTGTGCTCATTTGTGAGTTCATCTTCCGACATGGCCACAAGCAAATTATCTTCCTCGGCAGCATCTACATATTCTATGATGCCGAGCGCAATCAAATCATTCCAGCTTAGTTCGTTTTTCTTTAGAGCATCTATGTGCTCGCGTTTGAGCTTTGGTTTGCCTTCTTTCACGACTATAAGCGGCCTCAAGACACGGCCAACGTCGCTTGTAAGGAAGATCATGTTAGTAAGTTTGTCATATCTGACACTTAACTCGAGAGGTAGTTCTTGCGCGCGTCTCTTCTCCTTTAGGTCGTTGATAAATTTTTCTGGATCATCTACCTCGCCGATGAAATGGCCGTTATGGAAAACATCTATCGCCATTTTTTTGTTCTTTTTGTTTTTTCCTTTTATTTTGTTTATCTGAAGGTCTTCAGCCCTATGCTCTCGAGACTTGCGATGAGATCTTTTGTTTGCACTTTGACTGCAGTGCTGACTCTTGCAAGCAAGGCGAGATTTTTCCTCAAACCTAGGGAAGTGCCTTCTGGACTCTCGATAGGACAGAATCTACCGTAATGGGTGGGGTGCAATGTTCTTGCCTTGAAATTTTCCTGTTCGCTCGGGAGCAAGCTAACAACGCGCTGGAGCTGCGATAGTCTTGCCAAGCCATTTGTCTTGTCCATGTTTTGCGTGACTCCTGTTCTCTGACCTATCCATGAGCCAGTTGCCAGGGCGCTTTCTATTCTGTGTGAGAACAATGTTGATTTGGCAAGGCTCCGGATAGAATAGAACTTTTTTTTCTTTGCTATTTTCTGCAGATTGTGCTGCAAGTCGCGGATGAATATGGTAAGATTCACCCGGAGCAGGTCGGTCAGTAGGTCACCACTCAGTCTGACTCGTTTGTTAGCATAATGGTCCTTGTCGCTTTCGAGATGTAGTTCACGGGCGATCAGGAATTGCTTGATAAGCTTGCAGGTTGTTATCGCCTTCTCCCTCCTGGAATCAGCCTTTGTTCCTATATGGGGCAAGAAAGCCGAGTCAATCCTTAGCTTTACTCGGTCAAGCATCTCTTTTTTTGTGCCTTGGATGTTCATTTGCTCGGCAATTAGCATACACGCATCGTTGGGGTCCTGTACCTTTGAGTATTCATACAGATTTACTATCACGCTCTCAGATTCCCTGCCTATGAGCGAAGCGATTTCTGAATCTTTCGTTACGCCTAAGGCCTTTATCAAAACTATAGCTGGCAAATTCTTGAATCTTGAGAATGAAATATTCAGCAATCCTTCAGAGGTTTGGTTTATTGTTATTGGGATTCTATAGCTTCCGCGCGAGGAGTACATCCTCAAGGAAAGCCCTTTTGCCGTGTCCTCGGTAAATGCCTGATTCTGTGCTAGGTCTTCTATCATTACAAGCACCCTCTCATTCCCATTGATTATAAAATAACCCCCCTGGTCGTAAGGGTCTTCGTAATTTTTTAATAAATCATCATGGCTCATGCCATCTAGATTACACCACCTACTTTTTACCATAATAGGTATCTTCCCTATTTCGACCATTGTATACTCCTTGTTGCCGACTCCTATCTCGAGATAGATAGGGGCCGAATAGGTTATTTTTCTGAGCCTTGCCTCTATCGGAAGAATGTTTCTTATCGAACCATCAGCTTCGATAATTTGTGGCTTACCCACGCTGATTTTACCTAACCACAACTCGACCTCTTCTCGGGAGATGTCTTCATTTATGCCATCGACAATCTCTTGAAGCCTCTGCTCGACGAAATTATTAAAAGAAAGAATGTTTGACTCTACGAGAGAGTGCTGCTGTAAATATTTTCTAATTAAAAGATGCCGGTTCTGCGCCGCTTCTCTCTCTTGTCTCTTTTTTTCTTCTATTTCCTTGCTTTCACCTAATACAGCCATCGTCGCTTCAACTTGTTCTGCCTTCCCATCTGCTTTGCCAGCATTTTCCTTCCCTTCACAGGCCTCGTGTTTTTTCTCTTTTTCATCCGTAGCCATTTTTAAATAAACTTTGATTTTCTTGCTGCTCTAACTTGGCGCTAACCAAATGTCTTTTGCCAAAGCAAATTTGAAATAGGTATAAGTGAGAGTGTAACCTTAATTGAAGTTAGGGAACGACGACGCGGTAATACAAAAC
>JAIMAW010000014.1 GCA_023511755.1 Candidatus Pacearchaeota archaeon
GAACTCCTCAATGAAAATTTTTGGGGCCACTATCAATGCCATTTTATCATCTATCTCTTTTTATATCTTTACAAAAGCTCTTGTATTACAGTTTTTATAAATTTTGCTGTTTTGTATCATAATATTCTGCATTTGTCTTTGCTATGGTAATTACGTTATATATTGAGCTTTTTATTACAATAAATCTTTTAACCCCCCAAGGGTCTCATATTATAAGAACATGAAAATCTCAAGTGGCTCTATAGAATTTGACAGGTGGCTCCAGGGAGGATATGAAACAGATATCATAACAACCTTCTATGGGCCAGCAGGCTCTGGAAAAAGTAACTTTTGTATTATGGCTGCTGTAAGCCAAGCAACCAAAGGCAAGAAAGTAATTTTTATAGATACCGAAGGTAGCTTTAGTATCGACAGACTGAAACAGTTGGCTCCATTTGATATAATACGAAACATACTTTTATTGAGAGTGACCAATTTTATTGAACAACGCGAGGCGTTCAATAAGCTACCAGGCCTGATAAAGCAAGATATTTCTCTCGTGGTAGTAGATAGCATGGTCATGCTCTACAGGCTCGCTCTCGGCGAGGCAATTGAAAGCCAAGACAAGGAGAAGGCGAGGGCCATTAACAGGGCTCTTGTTCGCCAGCTTAGAATTTTGAATGAGATTTCAAGAAAGAAGAAAATCCCCGTCATCATTACTGACCAAGTCTATAGCGAGTTTCTGAGCCGTGAAGATTTTGAATCTGGCAAGGAGAAAAGGGTTATGATGGTTGCCGGCGACATCCTGAAATACTGGAGCAAGTGTATAATCGAACTCCAAAACGTAGGGTCTGGCAGGAAAAAGGCCATTCTTCGCAAACACCGCTCCATGCCAGAGAAGGAATTTGTTTTTGAGATAGTGAACAAGGGTATAAGGGAAACATGAATAAAATTACTTTAAAATGACAACAGATAGAAAGGTTTATAAAGACCTGGGCTTTATATAGGTTATGGTAACCGCAATAACCTTTTATGTAAATCCTTCTATTGACTCAGTACCTGCGGTTGCAGGGGACAGCGCAAAATCCTACAGAATAGGATTGCCAGGGTTTACCCTTGGAACTCCAAACGAGAATGGCAGAGTTTACTTGCCCTTCCACGCTGGTTGGATGCCCTATCCTCAAATAAACGACTCAATCATAGGGAAAGTATGGAACGACAAAGGTTATGTAACCTATCAAAAAGTGGTTTTGAGCGAAGACGTAACAAAGGGCCTCGAATTGCATTACGATAAGCCCGACTCATTCATGGCTTTCAGCGCAAACGTCAGGAAGCTCATAGACCAGACAGGATTGAGTGGCAAGATAATGGTGGAGACACATAAATTGAGCAATCCTGCAATAAAAGACACGGCTTTTTTAGATACAGCACTGGCGGGGCACTACTTCCATGCGTTCAATGTAGAGAAATTGAATGTGCATCATGGTGATTCAATGTTATCAGTTTTTAGCAAAGGTGTCTCAGTCATCCCGATACGATGGCAAGTTGACACCATTCTTGGCCGGGCAAAATTGATAGCCGATACCTTGAAGTTCTTAGGAACCGGAACAAACGAGGGTCTGGAGAACAAAGTCCAAAAAGCAGGAGTTTTGGTAGCCCCAAATCCTACAACGGGATTAGTGAAATTCAAAGAGAAAGCGAAAGGCATGCTCTACGATGCGACTGGGAGAGAAATTTTAAGTTTCGATGCAGAGCAAGTTGATATAAGAAAGTACCCTAACGGAATTTATTTTTACATTGACGAAAAAAAGAAACAGGCAGGGAGAATAATTCTCATAAAGTAATTGGAAGGAAGCATGAAAGAGGATATTGTGAAGGGCATAATGATTTCTGGGACAAAAGAGAGGATAATTGCCTGAGAGATAGCAGTATCAAAATTCTCTCTAGGAATATATGATTTAAGCCAGGAGAAATCGAGGGATATTTCTCTATTTTTTTTCGCTTATGAGCTTATCAATAAGTTTTGCCATCTCCCTAACGAAAACATCTGTCTTTTCTTGCCACTTTTCTATATCGCTGCCAGAGACCTCTGCCCTGGCCCCATGCAGGATATCATGCGCAATCTTATACACTTCCTTGTACCACCCGATATATTTTGTGTCGAGCATGCCTTGCCTTACGAATGTTTCTTCCAATAGTTCTGGGATTTGTTCAGGGCTCGGTGGCAGGCGTTTTGCGGCAATGAGCGCAGCGTGAGATGCGTCCACCATCGCCCAGTAGAGGCCCTCAAAACTATTCAGGAGCGATGCTCTTGTCCTTGCTAAGTGCAAAGGAGCTCGCTGCAGTATAACATAGATGGCTTCGGGAGTGCTCTTGATCTTGCCCTGGGCCAAGAGGACTTTCAGCGGCGTGAAAAAACCGCCGAAATCAATGAGCGGCTGGCCCCACCTTATTATGTTAATTATGACTGGTTCCCCTCTCATCATCTCGGCCCACCATATGCTCAACCTTACTGAATTAATGTGTAAGGGCTTTCTGTAGGGATTTTCCCTTATCAACTTTCCAAGCTCTTCTCTGTACCATGCGATAAGCTCGGCGTCCCATTGTATCGTACAGTCGTCAAGGATAATTATAATGTCTATGTCGCTGCCTTTTTTCATTTTTCCCTTGGCAGCCGAGCCAAATAGTATTATAGATTTGATTATCTTGCCAAACTTCTCGTATGCTTTGACAGCAAAATCGTAAGAAATATCTTGCTCTTCCTTGAACCGCAACGTCGGAAATTCTTTCTCTGCTTTTGTTCTTTCCTTAGCCATCTTCACCTCTTTTGTTCCTCTCTTTTTTACCTCTTCAACCTTCCTTTTCTTTCTTTTTTCTTTTTATGCTAAGTAAGTGTGTTTTTTAAACTTAATTATTATTCCATCGGCGTGCCCGAAAAGGTCTCGCCTCGTTTAGGTAAAAGGCCGCCTAATTCGAGTGGCAGCTCTGAAAAGCCGGCCCTGTAGAGGCTCACATTCTGTTCAGGCAACATTAGGCCATAACCCATATTATACCCGGCCGGAACTCCGTAGACTCCCCTGACCTGGTTCCAGAAAGGTGGCATCTCCATACCATAAAGCGGAGAGCCCATTGCTTCCACGAGGTAGGGCATTGGGCTGACTTTCATGTGTTCAGCCCACGACGCAAACTCGAGTATTTGTTTGCCACTGTAACCTCTTTTCTCTAGCTCTGCCAGCTGCTCTTTAATGGGCACGTCCCCCATGCCGGGCGGCAATTCAGTATGCTCATAGCCGAAATTATCAGAGAGATGAACGTGTTTCACATACGGTGCTATCTTTTTCGCTTCCTCTACAATCGCTTCTTTTGGAAAGCCGTGCTTTCTTAACAGGTTAATGTGGCTAACATCCCAGGTCGCGCCGATGAGCTTCTCTGCTGCCTCCCTGGCCCTTGCCTCGCTAATCCCCTGCTCCTTGGCCCTGGCAATAAATTCCTCCCTACTTTTCTTCACAAGATTTCCTAGCTCTTCTGCCCTGCCGAAAACAGTGTTCGGGAAGACGTTTTCTATCGATATTATAGGGGCATTATCGCCGTATTTTTTGTAGGCATCTAATGCAACATTGGCAATAGTTTTTTTACTCTGTTCGAGGCAAAAGTCTTCTGCCTTGACGTATAGCTGCGGCGCGACAGGCAGCCTGGCTAATTCTCTTAGGATAAACCCATACTTCTCGGCCATGTCATAAGGATTCGTGTCCTTGAGTTTCTCTGCATCTTCCCATGCCTTTTTAATGTTATTTACTATTTCCATTACTTTCGCTTTGTTTTCTTTTTCTGCTGGTGTTTCTTCCGGTGTATATTTCACCACTTCATTGAGCATATGTCTTAGGCCCATGCTAAGGTCCTCATAACGAGCCAGCCCCAGGGTTATAGCATTTATTGCCCTCAATTTGTTCGGTGTTATTTCTTCTTCCTTGAGCGTGCCCGCTCTCCATTCTTTCCAAACATCACCGGCGAGCGCCCAGCCGTTCTGAATCATATCCTCTGCTATTTCTTTGTTATGAATCAACGAGGTCCTGTTAGAATCCCACACTCTTTCGTTTATCTCCCTCAACTCTTCCTCTGGTGTAAGAATTTCCTCTTTTGGGAAAAATCTTTTCTTTACCTCGATTGGAACCAGCTGTCCTGTCTCGCGATTAACAGCATACATTATCTGCCTTCTAGGCTCTCCCTCCACCATTTGCCATTCTGTCGAAGGCACTCCACCAGTGGCATGGATTGTTATGGGGGTATTGCCTTGAGGGTTCAGCTCATGTGCACGAGACACGGCATTCTTTAGCTGCTCCTCTGCCTGCTTCCTATAAGTCTCGCTCCACCCCTCGCGGCTAAACCCTGCCGGATCCACGATAGGGCCGTGAAGCGTGAACTCAACTCCAGTCAGCTTGCCAAGTCTCTCTACCTCTTTCCAATGCTGCTTTGGGATGGATTCGAAAACCTGTGGTGAAACTGAAGAAATTTCGAATGTTTTTACTCCTTGGCTCAGTTTAGCAGAAACCTCGTTGATGATATTTGCTGTCCTCGGGTCTGTGGCCATTCCGAGCCTGTAAACAGGTACTCTATAGCCAGTGAAAAGCTCTCCATAAGTAGGGTCAAGCGGGCCGTAAGTGCCCTTGTAAATAGTTTCGTATGACACCATTTCCAATGACTAATAATACCTCTCTTTATATTTTTTGATGATTATATAAACTAATTAGTTAATTTAAACTTTTCTTAATATCTCGCCTTGTATTTTGTTATCTTCTTCTCCGGGTATCTGAAGGTTGGCTCAAATTCTCCTGTTCCTTCCACTCTTTCTTTCTCATATTTTGTAACCTCCTCCCAGGGCTCGGCACTGATTTCCCTGAGCATTGGCGTTCTTGCTTCGCGAACAGACATCTGCCTCAATGTCCTCAGCTCCCTGTCCTCTGCCGGCGCAAACTTCTCTGAGCTTGTCGTGGAGATATATTTTACTTCTGTTTTCTCTTGGTAAATAGGAGTGTACAACGGCCCCTCGCTGACGGGCTCGCTTTTCGGCTTTTCAACCTCGACAGCCTTTAATGATTCCTCCAACCGTTCTGTCCTTGTCGTAGTTGGCTGAATTTCTTCCCCGAGAAAGGCCCTGTGCCCCCGTCTGCCAGTTTCCCTAAAGCTCAGCTCAAAAGGAATTCCCCTGTCCTCCTCTCTGCCCCATTCTTCCTTTTTCTTCTCTATCTCCTTTTCCTCACCCTTTTCTTTTTTTCCGCCTTTCTCTTCTTTTCCTTCTTCCTTGCTTCTTTCTTTACTTTTTTCTATTGTAATTTCCTTTCTTTGGATTTCCTTATGCTTAGCCATCAAAATTCTAAAGAAGTCATCCTTTTTATTATTTAGCCTTCCAGCGCTCTGGCATTTCCCACGAAGGCTCAGCAAACGATGCCATGCCATGGCTTTTCTTGTAGATATCGTATATCTTAAAACAGAGTTCCGCAGCTTTTCTTTCTGCAAGAGCCCTTACAACAGACTCCTCGAAACTATCTTTCTTTATCCGGCCTATTTCAAGTTTTTCTTTCTCGGGTTTCCCCTTTTTCCCTTTTTCTTTCTCGGTTTTTTCCTTTTCTCTTTTCTCCTCAGCTGTGAAATGCTCCAGCTCTGTAATCATGCTCGATAGGCTCTCCTCTGTCAGATTCTCAACTAATTTCAATGCATCTCTGAAATCCTCCTTGTCAAGCTCATTAGCAAGAACCTTGAGTTCATCCTCATTCAGAGCGAAGGCCCTGAAGCTTACATCTGCTCTGCCCCCAAAAATATAATAACCAGACTCCCCGGCCCCCCGCCTGGGAATGCCCCTGAACCTGAAATCAACCAGGACACAAGCATAATAATCTCGTTTTAGTTTCAGCTTTCTGAAAACTTCCGGCAGATTCCCAGAATCAGCCTCGTCATGCACTTTAATTTTGTTTTTGCCTAAAAGAGTCAATTGTAGTAGCACTGTATTGAAGGCTTTTGTTATTGCAGGCTCCTTGAGCGTACCTTTCATCATTAGTTCTTCCGCTGCTTTCAGGTAGGGTTTAGCCCACCGGGTGTATAATTTCAAGGAGCTAACTTGTCCCTTGACCCATGCCCTTTCTATCTCGAACCGCTTGCGTAACTCTATCTCGCTTCTCTCTTTCCACTCCAAAAATTCAGCGAGCCTCGGTTTTAGAATTCTCTTGACCCTATCATTCAAGTCCATCTTGTCGACATCTTCTGGCTTCTTGGCGGCCATGAAAGCATCGATGAGTGTTGCGTACATGAATTGAGAGGCCAAGCCTTTGATGCTCGTGTTGCCCCTTTGTATATCTACCCTGTCCATCCATATCTGTTTCAATCCCGCCAACCCAGATTCTCTTTCTTTTTCGTTTTTACTGTTTGCCAAGGCATACTGCTTGAGTCTTATCTCAAATTCTTTGAGATCATAGAGTAAGTTCACCAGGCTTTTTAGCATAACCCCTATGGTCTGCATTATCTTCATGCCTTCTTCCTGCATCCTTGTGGCTTTTGCCCCGAGCTCAGCAAAATAGCCACTCCCTGGCGATGCCGAAAAATTATCGACTATCTTTTCTGTTTCAAACCCAAGGTCAGACATAAAATCAATTATCCAGAAATACACTGGCTCGAGTTGTTCGGCAGGGCTGTCGTAAACAAGAGAGTGTTCCCACACTGGCTTTTGGTATCTTGGATTTATTTTGCCTATTATCTCTAGTACGCTAGGCCCCCCACCCTCTTTTTCTTCTTTTGCCATAAAAAGTATAGCCAAAGTTTGTTTTTATTATTTTCGGTAGAGAGATGGTGAGATATAACACAAAAATTTAAAAAATACTAAGATTTATTTTGTTGTATGTTTGGAAAAATATTCAAGAAAAAAAGAGTCGAGAACGAGGCGGTCTTGGATTTGGGGAAACTCAAAGAGATAGAGGATAGAGAGAGAAGGCTGAAAGAGGCCACAACAGGCGGGCAGACGAACGCTGCGGATGTCGGGTTTTTAGGAACTCTGGCTAGCGCCGCAAGCACAAGTAGCACAGAACCCGTCATTGCTGTTTCTGGACAAGATTCTGAGAGAATGGATAAGCTAAGCCGAAGAATAAACCATGTTGTTGATAGGCTCGAGCTAATCGAAAGGAAAATAGAACGAATCGAAAGGCGAATTGACCTGAAATACTAAAAACCTTGAGAATAGGCGACTAAGAGCATGCCACAAAAAAAGAGATTGAAGGTAAGTATAATAAAAAGGAATGGAAACAAAAAGAAAAGGATCAGAGAAATTTGCTCCGGTGAGAAAAGTTTCCTTTTTCTAATAGCAGTATGCTTTGTATTTATCCTCGATAGGTATACAAAAATACTCTCTGCATGGATATCTGGCTGTTTTGTTTTTTGTATAGGTCGCTCCTTTAATTATGGTGCGGCATTTAATTTATTGGCTGGTTTTGGGTGGACAAGGGCCTTTTTAATAATAGTGGCCATAGCCGTGTTATTCTTCACCGCATTCTTTTATTTCCAGACAAAGAAGTTCAATTACTTCCATGTGGGCCTGATATTGCTGTTTGCCGGCACGCTCGGTAACCTCTTTGACCGGGTTTATTATGGCTACGTCATTGACTGGCTTAGTTTTGGACCTCTGCGAACATCTCCATTCAATATTGCTGACATCAGCAATCTTGTGGGGGTTCTACTTCTAATAATCTCGTTGCTGAGAAAAAAATAGAAAGAAAAAAATTAATTAACAAAAATTAAACAATTTGGTATACAACAGAAACTCTCGCGATGATTTCTTTTTCCGAGGGGGTTATATTTGTTACTGCGGCCTTTGCTTCTTCAGCGCTACTCGATTCCATGGCCCTGTAAATAGGCCAAGGATAATAATCGAAACTCATGTCCGAAACTGAAACTAGCTTGCCAAGTTTTTTGCCTAGGCCGGAAACCATTGCTTCTGCTTTTGTCTTGGCATCTTGCGATGCTTGTTTTAATGCTTCTGCCTTGTATTCGTTCTGCTTTGCTGTGCTCAACTCAAAATTAATGTAATCGATAAGCGAGCCTGCATCGACCCCTGCATCAATCACTGCGCCAACTTTGTCTATCTGTGCTGTTTCGAGCTCAACCTTGAACGAATGAACTGCCTTGTAGCCACGGAACTTTTGCTGGCCGTCAATCCAGTCGTATTCTGGATAAATGTTAAAGTCCAAAGTTTGTATCTTATCTTTTGGAATACCTACTTTCACTAAATTTGCTGTAGCTTTGTTCACTATCTCGGCATTTTTGTCCTTGGCTTCTTGTGCTGTCGAAGCATTTGTTTCTACCCTAAAGTAAACGGTAACTAGGTCGGGATCGGCTTTAAGCAAAGCATTCCCTTGAACACTTATTGTATTCGAAGGAGTTTTTCCCTGAAGAATCAAAAAAGTTGCTAGGCCTGCTATAACCAAAACTGCTATAACTATGATTAGTGTTATCTGAACTGATTTTTCCATTTTTCCTTTCTTGCTTTACCTCCTTTCATTTACTCTTTATATTTTATAGTTTAATTAGCCGTTTCCAGCTTATGATCAAGATGATTAGATATGCTATACTTGCTATTGCGATGCCTATCAAAATCCATACCCATGAAGGAATTGATGTTAGAAATGATTGGATTGTGAAGGGGGATTGGGTTTCAACCATTTCTGCAACTTTGAATGCTTCGGTGTTTTCTGCGGCCATTCTCGGTGTAGAAGCTTTTGAAAAAAACCAGGTCAGGATAGTGATCACAGCAGAAATCAAGACTGCTGGAAGGATTGGTTTTATATAATTTCTTGGTTTTGTATAATTGGGTTTATAATTTTATGTTTTTATGATTGTATTTGCTTTTCTTAATGTGTAGAAATTTTAGGT
>JAIMAW010000015.1 GCA_023511755.1 Candidatus Pacearchaeota archaeon
TTGCTCGACATTTACCCAGTAGTAAATGCCCTCTGCATAATCATAGACATCTTCAATTTCATCCGGTTTTTGTTGTCTGAAATTTACGTTATCCAGCTGTTCGTTTCCGGTGTAATATTTTTTTATTTTTTTCAGTTATTTTAATACCAAATTTATTTCTTATTATACGTTGAATTTTTAATTATATGCGTTGCTGGATAAAGCACTTCGATTTTATTTATAATTTTTTTAGAATTTAGATACTTTATTAATGCATTTTTGCTCGCCTCGCAATGCGGCATTATTTTTTTGCAGTATCTTGAAGAAAGAAATTTCTCTATGATCCATTTTGTAAACCTATTTTTCAACAGTTTCTGGTTTATATGTGTAAATGAAAAGGGGTGTTCGATATCAATAACCCATGGCATTTTGTTCAAGATTAAAATGCCACGAGATGAGTGGATTATGTCTGCGTCAATTTTTGGCAAAAAGGCCATCCTTGGCAACTTTGATGCTCCCAATAATTTGCTTGCAGCTTCTTTCAATTTCTTTGTCTTATAATACCCCTCGCCCCCTTTTGTAGGAACCCTCATATATTGCACTTGCCTTGGAGGAAATGCGAGAATTTCTGTGTATATCGCATGCTCTCCGAATAAAGGATAGACATTAATCTTTCTCATTTTTCCTTTTTCAATACAAACTTTATGTTTGTTCCTAAAGGCAATCTAAAAATTTTTAAGGTTTTATTTATCCAATTCTTTTTTCCTATAAACCTAGGAAATTCGGTGTAATGTTCCACAATCTTAAAACCATTAGCCTTAAACAACTTTATCCACGACGCTATATTTTTCTTACTTATGTGTGTTTTATCCTTATCACCTATTAGATTTCTTACAAATTTATTTGGGGTCTGCACAAAAAGATAGCCTCCCTTTTTGATACACCTTCTTGCTTCTTTAATCCCCTTCTTAGGATTCTTAAGGTGCTCAAGAACACCCCACATAGTTATTATATCAAAAAAATTATTCGTATATGGCCATCTTCTTTCTGCAGAAGCCACGCTTAAGTTTGCTTTTGTTATTTTTCTTGCTTTTTTTATTGCATATTCCGAGGTATCAAATCCGTAACACACAAAATTTTTTTTAGCCTCTTGTAAGAAAAAGCCATAAGCGCAGCCTACATCCAATAACTTGCCTTTTTTCTTATATTCTTTGACCAACTCAAGGCGTGAGTGAATCAATGCATCCGCTTTAGCATAACCTCCTTTATAAGCAGAAGTTTTTCCTTCAAAATAAGCTCTTTCAAATTTCCCCATTTTAATTCATCTTAGCAAATCAACAACTCTTTTGCTCACACCTGGCTCGCCATAAGGATTTTTAAAATCCTTACTTTTATTTCATTATTTTCTATTTTTCTTATAATCTTTCTAGCATAACCGGCATCAAGTTTTGTCAAAAAATTTATTCCAGTCGCTAAACCCTCTTGTCTTTCTGTTCTTTTTCTTAAAATTATGCACAGTTTCTTGAAAATCAAACTTTCTTCTTGGATCGAGCCACCATCAGTTATAAGGTACTTGCAATTTGCAAGCAAAAAAATAAAATTAAAATAGTCGACAAGAGGCATTATCTTAATATTTTTCATTTTTTTAATTTCTTGCATCAAATTATATTTTTCTAAGTAATATTTTGTGTTATCATGCAAAGGCCACAATGCCTTAATTTTAATTGATTTCAAAATTTCAACAATTGCCTGCATTCTTTCTTTTGATTTTAGATTCTCGTGCCTGTGTAGATTTATTAATGCATAATCATAGTTAGGTTTTTTATATCTCTTTTTAGATATCTTATAAGAAATTAAAGCAGAATCTATTATGGTGTTGCCTATTTTGAATACCCTGCCCCTTTGATTTTCTTTCTCAAGATTTTTTTTACTTCTTTCTGAAACTGCTAGCAGAATGTCAGAAAACTTGTCGCATATCCTTCTTGAAATTTCCTCTGGAAATGGCTCGAAAAGAGAGCCAGAACGTAAGCCAGCTTCGAGATGAACATTTTTCCATCGTTTTCCTGGATTCAAGAGCTGTGAAGAAGCGATGGCTGCTGCCGCACTACTCATTGTATCGCCATGGTAAATAACATAACTTGGCATTAATTTCCTTATTTGCTTCTTTATTTTAAAAATCATCGAAAGGAACCATAATAAGGAGATTCTATTTACCTTAGACCAGAATTTAGTACTTATTTTAGGTTCTTCGCTCAAGATAACATCGGGTTTCTTGACTCCAAACTCTTCGCAAGCCTTGCCTAATGGGTGCTGGCCAGTATGTACAAACCAATATTTTTGCCTTCTTTTCTGTAGCTCTAGCATAACTGGCACGCATTTTATCAGTTCAGCTTTCGTGCCTAAGACTATGGCTATCAACGTGTAGTAAAGCAATTAGATTTTATAAACTTTATATATGACCTTTATAAGGCTTATAGAAGTACATAGATTATGACTAAAATTGCTAAGACAAGTTCAGAGATTGCCAAGCCCGCTACAATATCTTTCTCGTAAACTTTATGGCATGGCTTGACTTTTTTCAAGAATTTTAGCATGCAATGCGTTAAACTATAAGTCTGTTTGTAAGGCGCTTCAAGTGAATTGTCTTTCTGAGGAATACCAAAATTCTCTGCCTTGAACTTGCTTCTTGCCTTGAGAATGCCTTCGATGATAAATGGAAGGAACAAAATGAATGCCGCCTTTTCAATATTTCCAAGAATTGCAAAGCATGCAATTAACGCACCAAGACTATATGTTAGACTATCCCCTGGGAACACTTTTGCAGGAAACTTATTGAACACAAGGAAAGCCAGCAAAGCAAAAACGATTATTGTTGCTATCAAGACAAGCCACAATTTTCCTTCGATAAATGAGATTGCGCCGAGAGTCATGAAAATAATAACCCCCAGTCCAGCCTCTAGGCCATTGTAGCCTGCAAGCAGGTTATAGCCATTCGTCGCTCCTACAACTCCGATGAGAACAAGAAACAAAGGATAAAGCAACCCAAAATCAACTGCTCCGAGAAAGGGAACAGACATAGTGCTCTGGCCAGCATTTATGACCATCAGCGGAATTGCTATAGGCACGGTCATCAAAATTTTAGCCCATCCTTTCAGTCCTTTTTTCCATCCAAGGATGTCATCGACAAAACCGATGAAACACGCAAGAAGCAAAGTTATTGTTAGTACCAGTATCTCAATTAGATTTGTTGGAGCCACGAGAATGAAAGTTTTGAAGAATACATAAAGCATTATTGTCAGTACAATTGAGATAACGACAGCTATGCCTCCTGCCTCTGCCACAAGGGGTTTTTTGAACTTGTTCAAATCTGCTCCCTCTAGCTTGTTTTTTTTCGCAATGCTTATCCACCATTTTACAAGACCAAGGCAGACAAAGAATACTACAATGACATGCAAGAGGGCTATCAAAATTTCTTCCATTTTTATTTTTTATTTTGTCTTTATTTTACTCCCCAAGATGATCAAGAGTGGCCCAAGGGCCAGTATTTTGATTCCATCCCTCAGGGATTTCTAAATATTCTTTATATGTTTTGATATCTTCAGGATAATTTATTTTCCATATTTTTATAGGCCCTATAAAATCGCCGGCATAGACGAAATCGCCGACGCTTACATTCAGCTGTTTCAACTGCTCTATAAACAGAGCATCTTGCTTATGCACGAGCTCAAAATTCTCGCTTTCATCGAACAAATATAGTTTTACCCATTCTGCGTTTAGAGCTTTCTCGCTTAAGTACAGGGCGGCCCCAAGGCTCTTTATTCCCTGTTGTGTTACTCTTGGAATGAAATACAATGCTCCTGTAATCAACTCCTGCTCTTTTTTTTCAAACTCTTTCCACTCGCCGTTTATATAAGCATATCTAATTGGAACCCTATATTGTTTCCCATCATAAAATATCACAGCTTTGATTTCCTTTATCGTGCCTTTTTCTTTGTCAGTTACCATGATAAAGCCACCGATTATTGCCTGGGCCCTCGGGAAACTGTAATTCTCCCACCCGATATCTTGGTCAACCATTGAACCGCCGACATAGACGTAAGCTGTCTCATTCTTTGTTTCCTGGGTCTGTTTCTCATCCAGGACAAAGGTATTTATCCAGCTTAGCCTGTCGTGACCTGTTTCATCCGAACCTATACTGCTATAAGCAGGATACTTACCTACATCTGTCGAGTCTATCAATAAATAATCGGCACCATAGCTCTTGCACAATCGTAATGCTGTTTTCTCATTCTGCGCTGTAAGCAAATAACGCCCTATTAAATGATCCCAATACTCTGTAAAATGTCCACCATCTGTCACAGTTGCTCTTTTCCCTATAGTCTGGACCCAATAGCCATAATCCCACCAGTGTATAAACAAGGCGTCCTCAGTAGTATTCTCTCTGACCCATGCCATGGCTTTTTGCCATTGTTGATAATAAGCCCCTGGTACAGTGGCCCTAGCGCTAGCCACGGTGGCTTGCTCATAAACCAAGAAAGTTCCGAGCAGAAGGAATATTATCGAAAGCACAGAACAAAACACGAGGATCTTCTCCCACCTTTGGTTTATGATTACCATATACGCGATAAGAGCAGCCAAAAGCACGAAGAGGGCTATCATCAATAATTTAGGAGAATACTGTGTGATCAGTATTGATGCGATGACTATCAAGATGGCCCCCAAAACAAGCGGGTAATAATCCTTCTTATCATGATAAGTAAAAAGTTTCAACGGCAACAGAGATGCAACAAGAATAAAGCCAGGACCTGCTATAAAAAAAAGTCTAATGGCTCCTCTCGAGGCGAGTATCATCCAGAACACAAATGCCAAGACAAACAGATATGCGAAATGGATATTTTTGTAGCTCTCCAGAGTTTCGTCATCTTTCTTTATGTACGCCTTGAGATATATAAACAAGACAGCGAAGAGGAACACAAATAAGCCACCGAAATACAATACTTGGCTGAGTGGATTCTCTCCGTTGAGCAGGAACATGCCCAAAAAAGGTTTGTTATCAGAGTATCTTGAAAAGATAAAAGTTGTTAAAAATAAGACAAAGAAGAAATTAATCCAGCCTTTCCTCTTTTTGTTAAAGTTTTTAGTGGCTTCATAGAACAAGAATATCATGCCTATGAAAAAAACCCAGAAGAAAAATGGAGTGAATTCATTGAACCAATCAACAAAATAAGGTTGCCTGTTTTCTGCAACAGTCAAGCCGACTCTGCCACGGCCAAAGGGATACAAAAGCCCTTCTTTGATAAACTTCGCCTTGTCCACAATGAAGCTAAAGCCGAAGAAAATTGTCACAAGAATCAGCCCTAAAACAAGTACAATTAAAACGCTGACCACCGAATGTGGAAGTTTTATTTTCTCTATACTCAGACTTTCTTTTAATTTGGTGTTGTAAATAAGGTAGTCTCCAACGATGAAACTAAAAACTCCGAAAGCGAACAAAGTGTCCACGCCACTGAAGAAATTCCTGGTTCCGTTAAGCCCAGAAACCAGGAACACTAGTAGCATTGTTACTATAAGCCACACAGAATAGACAAACTTTTGCCTTTTGTCCATTTTATCAAGCAAGAATGTCAGGAAAGCGAACAAGCTGAAGGTCATGAAGATAAACCTCACTCCGCCCCACACCCAGCTCATTAGCCCAGTAGATGTGCCTGCTATAAGCGCCATTACTAAACTTTTATTGCCCTTGCTCTGCCATGCGCTCAAGAAACAATAGAATGCGAGCCAGAAGAAAAACATCCCCGGAGCTTCTTTTTCAGGAATCCCCGCCATAGTTCTATGCAGATAGCTAGGGAACACTGCAAGGAGCAGAGTAGCTATTAGTGCGATTGAAACCGAGTATATCAATTTTTTTTCGCTGTCTTTGAAAAGATACGATGAAAGTTTCTGGACGAACAAAAAGAAGAACAATAATCCTATGGCAAAACAGATGACCGGATAGATTATTGCAGCGTATTCTATCGTCATATCGCTAGAAAATATGCTCAAGAATTTATAGAGGTAGAAAATAGTATAGGGTATGAATGCTAGGCTTTGCGTCGGCACGCCGCCCAAGGGAGTATAACGCATTATATCCATCTTAGGCAAAGTCCCTGTTTTTTCTATTGTTTGCGCATATCTTAAGAACAAGAAAGGGTCAAGGTCAGGGCCGAGAGTATATTGTCCAGTTGTTACATCTCTAAGATAAGGTATGTTCTGTGTCCTTGCCCAGGAACTGAACCCGATTATCGCAACCAAGAGGATTATTGTAATGATAATAATCCACAACTTTGGATTGTTCTTGAGAATAGGGACAATCTTACTAAAATCTATCCCTTTCCTCCTATGTTCTATTTTCTTTAACTCTTTATCCTCGATCTCAATGTTCTCCTTAGCCTTTTCCTCTTCCATTTTGGTAAAATAAATCATAGGTTATTCCAAGAGTTTACAAGATAAAGCAATATTTTCGGCTTTTATATCTTTTGTTTTTATTTTTTTTGTTATCGTTTGATCGTTATTAATAGTGCTAGAAATAGCCCTATATTGGCCCCAAGGATTACCTTGACGAATTGTTCTACACTCCCATGGAAAAGTATTAGAAACGCTATCTGCAAAAATAAAGCTGCACTGAGTATCCTTGCGGTAGTTTTTTTGTGCCAGTCTATTGAAAGATTGTAAAATATAATCAGAGAAGAGAAAGAAAGGAAGGTCATGGCCAAGACCATATACTTAAGCAAAGGAGTAGCAGCTATATACTTATTGCCCACGACAAGGTTTATGATCACCTCAGGGAAGATGAACGATAGGAATAAAATAATTCCAGAAATTGTCGCAAGGAAGCCGAGCGCCCTGAATAATATCTTTCTGCTTTCTTTTCTGCTTCTCTCTGTCTTCTGTTTTTCATGTTTCTCAGTTACTTCAGAAAACATTGCTCTCGTCAATCCGGCAGAGCCGAAAAGCACCACCTTCCCTATAACTGAAATCGCACTGTAGAGCCCAGCATCGATAGGGCTGAAAAAATACCTCGCCATGATGATATCTATAGAATAAAGGGATATGAACAAGAAGAAGATGATGAATGCAGATAAAGAGTAACGCATTATTGTCTTCTCGAAAGAAAAAGATTTTGCCTTTACCCTTATTATATCCTTTAAAGGAATGAGTCCTGCAAAAAAGGCAACTATCAAAGAGAGAGGGATTGCAACAAGCACCCCGTAAATACCGGTGCCTGCAAGCACAAGGATAATTGCTACGGCTAATTTCGCCACCATCTCAACCGAATTGTTTATCCCAAGCTGGCCAAAGCGGTTTGTTCCTTGCAATACCCCCCATACGACAGGCAGGATAAAAGCCACCACGAGAGAGAAGCTTATTATTATGATGGTCCAAACATTGGTGTGCCACACTTGCACCCATAGGGGGAGGAGGAGCAAGAATGCTGCAAAAAGAATTATTGAGAAAATAAAAATGTTTTTTATAGCCTTGAACATAAGCCCTTTTATACTCCCCCTATCCTCTTTGACCCAGAAAGCAGAAGTATACTTAGCTATAACTGTTCTTATAGTCTAATTAGGCACAGAGAACAGATAAGTGAGGGCAATAAGAGAATATAATAAGCCATACTCTTCAACACTCAACATCCTGGCCATAATAAAATAAAAGAGATAGCTGCCGATTGCGGCTAATCCAAGACCCCCCCAAAGGATAAACGCGCGTCTTGTCATTGGCGTTTTCGCCAACACTTTTTTGATTTTGTTCAACATATCGCCCTAGATAGCTTTGTTTAGTTAAGATTTAGAACAAAGTAGGAGTTATAAAAACTTCTATAAAGGCAGCTATAATTAAAACTAGAAGAGAAATTATTATCAGGTCCAAGGAGTCCTCAAGCACGCGCCAGAATTTCTCATTCCCAAACTCATGTTTTATTATTGCAGTTCCGATAACCCCCCCGGCAAGGGCCACTAAAAAATAGGAGGCTATTTCAGGAAATCCATGGACCATATAGCGCAAAAACCCGGCCGGCAACTGCGCTAAATTGTTACGCGCAAAAATCCCTACGGCGGCGGCAATGACGCTTCCATTCCATACAAGTATAAATATCGCCCCTGCTCCAAAAAGGAAAGAGAACAACAAAGAGAAGAGCAAGACATAGAAATTGTTTGACAGTATTGTAGAGACCCTCGCCATTCCATCACTAATGTTGGGCATTTTATTTTGCGTTTCAGTTATCCTGCCCGTCAAATGCCCTTCTACACACTCTTCAAAGCTGTATCTCGCGTTGACAAGACAGTAGGTTTCTATTTGCGCTTTAAAATTAATCATTGTAGTTTCTTTAGGCAATAAGATATAAAGTAGAGAGAAGGCGACAAGATACCCCAAAAAAAGGAAAAGCAAAGCGCTTAGGGCCTTGCCATGCTCCTTTAGCAATCTCTTTTCACTCCGTATTTTGACATCTTTCTCTTCTTCTGTCTTGATTAGATAAAAAAAGAAAGGGATTGAAAAAAGAACAGTAAAACAGACTATCAAGATGCTGATATGCTTTTCGAAAACAAGGTTTTTCAGGAAAAGGAAGTCAGTAAGAAGTACGGAAACAGCAGCATAGAGCGCGCCGATAAAAAACATTTCCCAAGGCCTGCGTTCTGCTTTTTTAGGATTTATTAGGCTTTCGAGCATTTTCCTTCTTGGCCTCTTTTTATGTTCCTCTATTTCGTGGATAGGTAGCTATCCTATTTTAAAAAGGTTTCCAAATACGGTTCTGTTAAGTCTTCGGTTAGTGA
>JAIMAW010000016.1 GCA_023511755.1 Candidatus Pacearchaeota archaeon
GGGACTGGTAAGACCCTGGCCGTAAATTATATCAAAAACGAATTGATAAAGAGAGCTACTGAACAAAAAGTTCCGGTGCTTATTCCATATATCAATTGTAAACTTAAAAAGGTTGCTGATACAGAATACAGGATTATTGCAGAACTCCTGAAGAAACTAGGGGAGAAAGTACCTATAACCGGACTGCCCACGGACCAACTTTATCACAAGTTCACTGAAGTAATCGACTCTAAAAAACAGATACTAATAGTTATTTTTGATGAAATAGACCAGGCAGTAAAAAGGATAGGTGATGAATTTCTTTATAATTTCACAAGATTGAATTCAGAGCTTAATAAAGCGCAAATTAGCATTATTGGCATATCTAATGATCTCAAGTTTTTGGATACCTTAGACCCGAGGGTAAGAAGCTCGCTGAGCGAAGAAGAAATAGTGTTTCCCCCTTATAATGCCCTGCAGTTACAAGATATCTTAAGAAGAAGGGCCAAGGAAGCATTCAAGCAAGGCGTTGTATCGGAAGGCGTAATCGAAAAATGTTCAGCATACGCTGCTCGGGAGCACGGGGATGCAAGAAGAGCTCTTGATTTATTACGAATAGCTGGTGAGCTTGTTGAGAGAGAGGGCAAAAACAAGATAACTCTAGAGTACATTGATAAGGCGAAAGAGAAAATAGAATCTGATAAGATGTTAATGGCTGTTGAACAGCAGCCAAAACAATTTCAACTTACTCTTCTAGCTATAATCGAACTTTATAAGAAATTGAAAGATAGAAACCAGCCAATATTCACTGGGGATGTGTACAATCGCTATATAGAGCTCTGTAAGAGAACTAGGACAGAATGTTTGACACAAAGGCGCATCTCAGACATTATCGGAGAATTCGACATGCTAGGCGTGATAAACGCCAAGGTGATAAGTAAGGGCAGGTATGGTCGGACAAGGGAAATAAGGGTGGACCATCCAATACCTCTTGTAGAAAAGATGAACGAGCTGTTGGTCAGTGCATTAAATTTATAATAAATTTTGTTGACGGCTGAGGGAATGGCAAATACAAATATAGTAAAAGATTTGTTGAAAAAAGGCTATTTAATAGACCCCAGCTTAACAAAACTTCTTGCTGACGAAGCCCTAGAACAAATACCGGTTGTGGATTTACTTTTGGGACTCGGGCCGCCAAAGTTCATAAATACAGATTTTTTTGTAGCAAATCTTCCCAAAATTGTATTGGAAATAAGAAAAAAAGGGCTCGGTCCAGAAGAAACAACAAGGGCCATGAGCTATCTTGCTAAGTTTGTTAGAGCGTCAGAAATAGATGCCCGGGCTGAAGAACAAGACGAGCGAAGACAACATGAGCATTTTTTGAATAAGGCCGGCAAAGTGCTCGTATTTGAAGTAAAAGAACCGAAAATTAAAAAAATAGGGGTAGAAGATTTCGTAGCATGCTTCAGAGACAGGTTTCTTACACTTAAATCATTTATTCATGAGCATAAGCTCGATGGGCTTACCAGCATAGGTAAAATCACCAATGTTAGACGGGTTTTGTCAGTAGTCGGCATGGTATCGAACATAAGAATCACAAAAAACAAAAACTTGCTCATAGAAGTGGAAGATTTAACAGGAAAGATATCTGTAGTTGTGAATCACGAAAAAACAGAGGTATTCGAAAAAGCGAAAAATGTGGTGTTGGACGAAGTGATAGGAATCCAAGGGGTAGGTTCGAGAGAGATTCTTTTCGCTAACGATATCGTTTTTCCAGACATAGCCGCAAAAGAGAAAAAAAAGGCTAACGTTGAGGAGTATGCAATATTTACGGCTGATCTGCATGTGGGGTCGGATAAATTTCTAGAAGAAAATTTTGTCAAGTTTATAGATTGGCTAAATGGCAAGATCGGCTCAGAAAAGCAACGAGAGCTAGCAAGCAAGGTAAAATATTTTTTCATTGTAGGAGACACTGTTGATGGTGTCGGCGTTTATCCGAAACAAGAGAAGGAACTAAAGATAAAAGACATAAGAGAACAATACCAAAAACTTGCGGCGCATTTAGCAAGCATATGAAAAGATGTAACTATCCTCATGTGTCCCGGTGGCAAACATGACGCTGTTAGGCTAATTGAGCCGCAGCCCAAGATACCCAAAGAAGTAGCTCCAGAGTTATATGAGATTAAAAATTTAGTTCTTACTACAAACCCATCGATTGTTAAAATAGGACAGTCTAAAGACTTCCCCGGGTTCAATGTTTTGATGTACCATGGGGATTCCTATGACCACTATGCGGATGTGGTAGATCCATTAAGATTTAGCAATGCAAAAAACAGGCCTGATTTGATAATGCATTTTCTTCTTAAAAAAAGACATCTGGCGCCATCGCATACTTCTACAACTTATTACCCTGGAGAGAAGGATTATCTTGTTGTGAGAACAGTTCCAGATATTTTTGTTTCAGGACATATCCACAAAAGCGCTATTTCTTCTTATAACAATATACTTACAATCTCATGCTCCTGCTGGCAGAGCAAGACAGCCTATCAAGAGAAGTTTGGCCATGAGCCAGACCCATGTAAGGTGCCGTTATTAAATCTAAAAACAGGGAAAATCAATATGCTTGATTTCAACTAAGAAAAAATGGAAGGCATAATATATAGAACACCAAAAAAGAAAGTCTTGAGGAAACTTGAGCGGGATATAAAGGCTTTATTGTTTGATGTAGATGGGACGCTGATAGATTTTTCCCTGAATTTCCCAGGTTTAGAGTTTCCGACTAGTTGGCAGGTTATGGAAATAGCTATCGGCCTCGATAAAAATGAAAAATTTCAGAGATATTTTAGAAAGTGGATTGAACTTTCAAAAGAGCAGGGTAGCAAAGAGTTAGAAAAAATCAATAAAAAGATAGGTTCATTTTGGAAGGGTAAACATAAAAAAGAAGTTTCTAAATATCTTTATCCAATCCCTTTTCTAGACGGGGTAAAGTTTTTCTTTGACAAGCTCCAAAAAGTTAATGAGCATTGGGAGCTTGGGCTGATATCCAGCGCACCAGATTTCTATGTCAGGGAAATTGCCAATTTATTAAAGATAAGTTATTTCGATGCCTGCGAGGTGGGAGTGGATAGACATAATTTCTTGACGGGCGAATTTGGGGGCAATGGCTTGTATGGCAAAAAAAGCTCTTTGGAAACTTTTTGCCAAAAATTTTCACTCAAGCCGAGCGAGATTGCATATCATGGAGACAGCAAACCAGACATCGCGGTTCTTAGTAGCTGCGGTCTGGGAATTGCAGTTAATCCACACAAAAAATTCGAGCAAGAAGTAATTGAGGTTTCAGATGTTGTGCTTTACTCGTGGTATAAACACCCATTAATAGAGCTTTTATGAATGGAGATAAAATGCACAAATATTTCAAGGAGATAGAAGATAAAACCAAAGAGGTCTACTCTTTGGCAGAAGAGGCCAGAAAGAAGGGGCTTGATCCAAAATCTGTAGTTGAGATCTCTATTGCGACAAACCTTGCACAGAGAGCCATAGCGCTTGTTGGTACAATATACCCCCAGGTTAACAACAAACAAGTTGAAGCGAGGATTCGCGAACTTGAAAAAGAATATGGCTTTTTAGACCAAGCTGTTTGTTTGAAGATAGCAGAGGAAATTGCAAAGGGAAAGTTTTGCAAATTTTCAAGTTTGTTAGAGGCCATTGATGCAGGCATCCGGGTTGCTTTCGCATATTATACTCTCGGCGTAGTGGTCCCGCCACTGGAAGGATTTACGCACCTCGAGGTGCGTAAAACAAAGAAAGGCGAGGATTATTGGGCCGCTTTCTTTTCGGGCCCTATTCGTTCAGCAGGAACTACTGCTGCAGCATTTGCTATAGTGATTATAGATTATTTGAGAAACATGTTTGGCTACGCAAAATATGACCCAAGCGATATTGAAATAAAAAGAACAATTACTGAAATATACGATTATCACGAGAGAATAACTAACTTACAATATCTAGCATCTGATAAAGAAATTGATTTTTTTGTTAGGAATTTGCCAATACAGATAGAAGGATTGCCTTCAGAGGAAAGAGAAGTCAGCAATTATAAGGATCTCGAGAGAGTAAGCACAAATAGACTGAGAAACGGGGTATGTCTTGTGATAAGCGAATCTCTAATACAGAAAGCCGCTAAATTATTGAGAATAGTCCAGAAATTAAGGGACAAGGGTTTTAAGCTTCCTGACTGGGATTTTTTGGAAGAGTTCGTAAAATTCCAGAAAGAAACCGCCGAGAAGAAAAAGCAACAGGCTACTGGAGTTTACATACAAGATGCCGTTGCCGGCCGCCCAATCTTTGGCCACCCTTCACGAAGCGGGGCTTTTAGATTACGTTACGGAAGGTGTCGTTTCAGCGGCTATAGTGCAGCAGCCATAAATCCGGTTACAATGAAAATACTTGACGATTTCATCGCAGTTGGTACACAGCTAAAATTAGAAAAGCCAATGAAAGCCGCAGCGATAGTGGTGTGCGATGATATTGATGGTCCAATTGTCAAGCTAAAGGACGATTCTGTCATTTAAGTGAGGACCGTAGAGCATGCAGAGGAGATAAAAGACAAAATAAAAGAAATATTATACGCTGGCGATATTCTAATCAGCTACGGAGATTTTGCTGACAGGAACTACCCTCTGCTCCCATGCGGATACAATAGTGATTGGTGGTTTACTGAATTAAAGGAGGTGGCAGTTAAATATAGCGATCCCAAGAAACTTACAGGCAAGAGCCCTAGTGAGCTAGAAGAAATACAACGATTGTTGCAAGGGCTCAAGAAAGATAATGTTTCGATAGAAGATGCCGTGAAAGTCAGTGATCTTTTCAATATCCCTTTGCATCCTAGATTTACTTTCTACTGGTCGCAGATATCTTTTGAACAGTTCCTTAGCTTATTGAAGTGGATGTCCGAAGCAAACATTGTGGAAGGCAAGATAGTCCTTCCATTCGAGAGCCACAGGCGAGTTGAGCTGGCTGGAGCAAAAAGAGCCCTAGAATTAATCGGGCTGGAACACCATGTTACTACGGCTAATGTGGTTATCGAACCTCTCTTTGCAAGGGCTATGATGTTAAACCTTGGAATAAATAGGATAGAAGACATAGAGGCGCTGTTAGGTAATGCAGAGCAATTTAGCACTACCGATGTTTTAGGATTTATTAATAAGAACGCTAGGGCGACTATTAAGGATAAGGCCGGAAGTTTTATAGGCGCAAGGATGGGGAGGCCAGAAAAAGCAAAGCCACGAGAGCTTACGGGATCGCCCCATGTATTATTTCCTATAGGCGAAGAAGGCGGCAGACTTAGGAGCGTACAAGCGGCCATTGAAATAGGATATGTAGAAGCCGATTTTCCACTATATTATTGTGAGAATTGCAAAAAAGAAACCATCTACTTTGTCTGCGAGAATTGCAGTGGCCAGACAAGGAAGTTGAGTTATTGCCCACAATGCACAAAAAAAATATTTGTAGAATCTTGTCCACTGCACGGCAAAGCAAAAACCTTTTCGAACCAAAAAATAGACATCAAACATTATTTCGAAGCAGCTCTCAAACACTTGAATCTTGGAGAGGGAATTCAGATACCAACCTTGATAAAAGGGGTGAGGGGAACGAGTTCAGAGAATCATATCCCCGAGAATTTAGCCAAAGGGATATTGAGAGCGATGTTTAATCTGCACGTAAATAAGGACGGAACAATAAGATATGACTCGAGCGAGGTGCCCCTTACTCATTTCAAGCCTAAAGAGATAGGGGTAAGTATAGAAAAACTAAAGGAACTGGGGTACCACAAAGATGTTGATGGGATGGAAATTAATTCGGACGACCAGGTAATAGAGATAAAACCACACGATGTAATTTTGCCTTCGTTGAATGCTGTGGATGAGCCGGCGGACGAGCTTTTTTTCAGGGTTGCGCAGTTTGTAGATGCTCTGCTCGTTAATTTTTACAAGATGCCCCCCTATTATAACCTCAAGAAAAAGGAGGATTTGATAGGGCATTTGCTTTTGTGCGAGGCACCCCATAATTGTGCAGGGGTGGTTGGCAGAATAATAGGTTTTAGCAATACCCAAGGGTTTTTCGCATCACCTTATATGCATGCTGCAATGCGCAGGGATTGTGATGGCGATGAAGCAGCTATGATGTTGTTGCTAGATGCTTTGTTGAACTTCTCTCGAGAATATCTGCCAGCCCATAGGGGGGCTACGCAAGATGCTCCATTAATCTTGAATTCTAGGATAAGGGCCCAGGAAGTAGACGATATGGTGTTCAACATAGATATTGTGAAGAATTACCCTCTTGAACTTTTTATGGCTGCTGAGAAAGGAATGATGCCAAATACTGTTAAAATAGAACAAGTGAGGGACAGGATAAAAAGCGAGGATGACTTTGCACCATTCAAAAATCTTTTTTACACAAACGAGACAAGCGATTTGAATAAAGGAGTGCTTTGTAGCGCGTACAAGAAACTTGTGACAATGGGCGATAAAGTTAGCCATCAAATGGCCTTAGCAGAGAAGCTCAGGGCCGTTGATACGAGCGATGTAGCAAAACTCGTTATCGAGAGGCATTTTATGCGTGATATCAAAGGAAATTTCCACAAGTTCACACAGCAGCAGTTTAGGTGTGTTAAATGCAATGAGAAATATCGTAGACCGCCGCTTGCCGGCAAGTGCCATTGCGGCGGCAGAATTATTTTTACAATTGCAGAAGGTTCAATTGTCAAGTATCTTGAATCTGCCATGCAACTAGCAAAGAACTATAATGTTTCTACATATATAGAACAAAGTTTGAGCCTGGTAAAGCAGGCCATCGAAAGCATCTTCGGAAAAGAAACAGAGAAACAACAAAAGATTGAGAAGTGGTTCTGACAATCTAGAGAAGATAGTACAAGATCACCGGCAAGAGCAAGGAGCCCATCATGTGAATCTTTTTTATCCCGACCAAGTTTGTGACCATCCCAATGGCGGTGCCTACTACAAGAACAATCAAGGAGAGTGGTCCCGAGAGAACTATGGTAATTAGAGTTATAAACAGAAGGGTTATAAAGCAAAGCCACCTATAGTTAACCTTGGCCATTCCTCTCGCAAAGACTTTCGCGAAGAATAAAGAAAGAAAAACTGAAAGACCACCGGCTATGAGGGCAATAACTAATAAGATCCAGAGTTGTTGCTGGTTGAGGTAAGGAAGAAATTTTCCTACGAAGACAGCGACGCCGCTTCTAGGTTTTTCTATGGCATAAAGGGCTACAAAACTTAGGGCCATTACTATGGAGTTGACAGCACCAAGCAAGAATAGGAACGTTTTCTCATTCAATCTTTTGAATACTGTTGCAATCGTTGCTGCTTGGGCAGATCCTACCCCTGGTAAGAACGAGACGAGAGAAGAGGCAAGAATACTCAAACTCAAAGTAGAGGAAATCTCAACTTTTTCTATTTTTACATCTCTTATTTTTTGATCTGGCAATTTTGTTTTCTTTAAGAAGGAGATAGTAAGCAATGAAAGGCCGAAAAGGCCCGAGAATAGGGGTAGGAGAGGCTGTTTTATTAGAGCGAAGTTCATTGTGGCTATTCCTAGAATACCCGAAAGAATAAAAATGAAAAAGGCCCAAAATTTTTTCGCTTCGCCGAGGACGAGAAACAGAGCTATCCCAATAAGAATGAAAGCCATTATTTTTACGAGAATAGGATAAATAATAGGCATCAAAATTACGAACAAGGGAGTTAAAGCAAGAGCAATGACTAGTCCAAAAAAACATCCAAGGGTTGTTAGTTTTATTGCACCGTAACCATTACCTTCTAGAAGCATTCTGTGACCAGGCAGAACGCTCAGAGCCGTGTCCTCGTCAGGCGCTCCAAGAAAAACCGAGGGGATGAAATCAAGAAAAGTATGGGTTATCGACATAGAAACTATAAACGCCGCTAATGTAAGGGGGGCTGTGAACTGCAGAAAGAAAAATGAGCTAGTAAACAGGAGCAAAGCTACAAGGTTTATATGGATCCCAGGAAAAAGACCGGTTGCTATGCCTGTTGCAAGGCCTAGCAACACAGCTATTAAAATTTGTTCGATCATCGATTTTAATCTCCTGGTTTTATTTCGCTAATTTCTATTTCGAGCGTCCCCCTGTATTCGACTATTTTCCCAGTTAGGATCACATTAGTACCTTTCATATTTGGTGCTTCTTTTCTAAAAACAGCGTCTATTCCCGCAGTTCCGTCATAAATTGTCAAGATAGTCAATCCTTCAATTGTTCTCTGTTCGGTAACATTTCCCCTTATTCTAACCCACTCATCGATCATTCTTTCATTTATGCTTTGGATATCGACTACTTCTGGTTCGATGCTGTTAGCAAGAAGGATAAGGATAAAAAGACCTATCAGCGCAGTAATCAGGGAGAATTTAAGTAAAATCCTAGTTTCCATATTCGCTCCTTTATAACTTTTTTCTGCTTTACCTCGTGCCTTTTTTCCTATTCTCTATGGGCTAACTTAAATTTTTAAATTAGAATAA
>JAIMAW010000017.1 GCA_023511755.1 Candidatus Pacearchaeota archaeon
CATATAGGGGGGGCTTATAAATAAAGAAATTTCCAAAGGTTAAATTGAAAAGCATTAAGAATTAAGGAGTAGAGGAAAAAATGGCGTACACGAACTTGAAAAAAAGCTTTCATAACTTTGTAACAAAATACATTCTCGAGCCAATCTACAAAGCAAAGGGCGACCTAAAAATTGAAGGTAAGGAAAATCTCGAAGAAGCCTCGCAGCACGCAAGAGTCGTCATAGCAACAACTCACACAAATATCGAAAGGTCAATTCCAATAGGGTTGGTGCTAAAAGAACAAGCCCACATAATAATAAAAGAAGACATGGACCGATGGTATCTCAATAAGCTGTGGCTCGAGCCTTTCATAAGACTCCTGAACGGCAAGTTCATCGAAGGCAACGAATCAATGTTTTCTAAAAAAGATTTAGAAACAATGGCAGAAGTCATCGACTGTCATGATGCCTATAAAAAACAACATGAGCCAAAATATGTGTTAATTGCAGTTTCTGGCAATTTCAACACAGACAATCCGACGGAATTCGTGCCAAAAAGAGGGCTTGCTGTAGCTTACAGAATCAGGCTGAAAGAAAACTTAAAGAAAGGCATTGATTATTTTGATTCAGCAATCGTGCCCTCTGTTGAGTTTATGCTCAAGGGTAAAGGAAACAAAAAGAAATATCTTATTGTCTATGGCAGGCCTATCAACCCCAATAATTTCATCACTGGCACAAAAAACAAGATTGATTTTGATACAGATTCCTTGACAACTTTGCTAAAATACAAAATAAGAAATATTATGGCTTCTCATTGATGATAATATCTTTTTAGATTTTCTCGAAACCTTTTTAAACCGCGTTTTTCTCAAGTATCTATAAACCATATGACCAAAGCTGAAACTTACAAAGTATAGCTAATGAGGGAGGTTAAAAAATGGTTTCTGCTTATGAGATAGTAGAAATTGCGAGAAAAACGGGAAAAGTCGAGAAAGGCACGAACGAAGTGACCAAGGCGATTGAGAGGGGCGTGGCAAAATACGTGGTTATTGCCGAGGATGTTCAGCCAAGGGAGATAGTGCAGCATCTGCCTTTATTGTGCGATGAGAAGGGCATTCCTCATGCCCTAGTTGACAGCAAGAAGAAACTCGGAGTTGCTGTAGGCCTTAATGTTGCTGCGTCTGCCGTGGCAGTGGTTGATGCGGGCGATGCAGGAGCGTACATACAGGAGGCAAGTGGCAAGCCGCGAAGCAAGAAGAAAGCCGAAAATGCCGTGGCACCTGGGGAAGAAAAAACAGAAGCGGGAAAAGACAGTGAAAAGAAGACAGCTAAATAAAAGACGGGAAAAACCAGGTTAATATAATCAAAAATGGGAAAAAAGCAACAGCGTATTAGAGAGGGTAAAGCAGAGGGCATGAGAGGCGCCGAAAGAATAATCGGAGAGGCGGTCCCGGCTGTTGTTGAGGAAATCCTTGGCAGAACAGGGTTCAGGGGAGAGCTCACCCAAGTTAAGGTAAGAATATTGCAAGGTCCGGACAAGGGCAAGGTGATAAGGCGCAATGTCAAGGGCCCTGTGCGTCTGAAGGACATCTTAATGCTCAGGGAAACTCAAATTGAAGCGCGCAGAATAAGAACAAAAGTGATGAAAGGGGCGTTCACTTAAACATTCAAACTCGAAAATGGCGAGATGCAATTTTTGCTCACAGGATATTGAACCAGGCCGTGGCATGATTTTTGTCACAATGGATGGCAAAATCCTCCATTTTTGCTCGAGAAAATGTCGCAAGAGCTTCGAGATGGGCAGAAGCAAGAAGCAGGGCTGGCTTGTCAAGAAGAGAAAAGCCATGGGCAAGGGGGCAGAAAGCCAAGGAACAGGGGAACAAGAAAGCAAGAGATAGGCAAAATTTAAATAACATTTCTTCTATTTTAATATATTGTTCAGGTGTGAGATATACAACTGAACATTAACTAAACATGAAAAAGGGGTGAAAAATGCCAGCGCCACAAGTGCCAAAACCTCCGAAAGCAGAGCATCCCGTCATTAATATAAACCCAGAGATCCCCCCGTTGAGACGTATAGAGGACAAGACGAAAATAAATATTAGGTATGTCCTTATTTCTCCTTACGTTACAGCCCACATTTACTGGAATCCCGAGATTGCTGAGTTAATATACGAGATAGAAGAGCCCATACTAAACGAATTTGAGAAGAAAACACTGCGGGAGATCGAAAGCGGTATGCTCGAACTGATCAATCTCGGGACAGTTGTTGAAAAAACCCAGGAAGCTTTGCTTATTTATATCGACAAGATGGCCAAAGTAATTCTAAGCGAGCTAGGGAAAAGCCTCAGCGAAGAGTCCTACTCAAGACTGTTCTACTATCTCTACCGCGATTTCATCGGTCTTAATGAAACTGAGCCTCTTTTGAGAGATTTTTTTATCGAAGATATCGAATGCAACGGGATTAACACCCCTGTATACATTGTCCACCGGGTCTACAGGAACATGAGGACAAATCTGATTTACAGGGATATCCCAAAACTCGCTTCTTTTGTCGAGAAGCTTGCGCAAAGGTGCGGCCGTTATATCTCCTACGCCACCCCGTTGCTAGATGGCACTCTCCCGGACGGCTCGAGAGTCAATGCCACTTACACAACTGAAATAACAAGCAAGGGACCTACGTTCACAATAAGAAAATTCACAAAGGTTCCATGGACCCCTATCCAGCTCATATCGATGAACACCCTCTCGCCAGAGATGTTGGCATACTTTTGGCTTCTGATGCAGTACAAGTGCAATGTTCTTATAACAGGGGGCACAGGCAGCGGTAAGACAAGCATGCTGAATGCTTTCGCGTTTTTCATCCCGCCAGAAGCAAGAGTAGTATCAGTAGAGGACACGCGTGAAATTAACCTGCCAAGGGAGAACTGGCTGCCTAGTGTAGCAAGAGCGGGCATCGCAGGAGCAGGTGAAATAGACATGTTCACTCTGCTCAAAGAAAGCTTTAGGCAGAACCCTGATTATGTTATTGTGGGGGAGGTTCGGGGCAAGGAAGCTTATGTCCTCTTCCAGGCAATGGCAGCGGGCCACCCAAGCCTAAGCACAATGCATGCTGATTCTGTCGAGACAGTGATAAGGCGTCTCGAGACGCCGCCAATCGACCTAAGCCCAACTCTCGTTAATAGCCTCGATGCTGTCGCTGTCATGACACACGCAATAGTAAACAAGCAGGAAACAAGAAGACTTCGTGAAATAGTCGAGATAGTAGACGTCACTCCAGAAGGTATTGCCCTCACAAATGTACCTTTTGTATGGAACCCTGCCGAAGATTCTTTCTACTTCAAGACAGAAAGCAAAGTATTTGAGAAAATATGTAAGAGATATGGCCTATCACGAGAGCAATTGCTGAAAGAGTTCAAAATAAGAGTGAAATTGCTCTATGCCTTACACAAGAAAAAGGTCTATGATTTTACCACGGTGCAAAAAATAATCACGGAATACTACAAGAACCCTAGCGCTGTGCTAGCGAGATATTTGCCAGAAGAAGCGAAAGGAAAGAAATAGAGCTATCAAATCTGGGATAAATAAAGTTGCAAAATAAAAAGTACCAAAAATGATACAAGGAGACAAGGTCGCGTTTCTCATGCAACTGATTCTATCATCCAAGGAAGAGCTTGTAGTTCTTGAACAAGCTCTGCGGGTCAGCGATGCAAAGAGGGTAGAGGAAGTGAAAAGAGAGTTGATTAGTTTAAATAGGGCTATTCGAAAGGCCCTAACCGAATTGAAGATAAGTAAAGGATAAAAATTGTTCAAAACAAAAAATGCAAACTGCTTTTGGCTCAATAAAGTCAAATATTGAAAGGATGGAAAGAATAGCCCGGGACCTGAACCGGCTTGTTGCTTCATATCCTGCAGCCAGGCCAGAAGAGAGGGCGATAATAGAAAAATCTGTTTCTGTTCTGCTCGACCAGTTGATACTCATCAACCAGCCAATCGAAGCGCTTGTGCAGAGCATCACAGTAGAGATGGTTAGAGCAGAGGAAATGCCAAAAGAAAAGATCGAAAAAGAAGCCAGAAAAGCTGGATTTGAAAGGGTGGCGACTGCTACAGGGCCGGTGTATGTATCAAAAGAGAACAAGGCAAGGTTTCTCCAAGACTTGGGCATAGAAGAGAAAGAGTTGAAAAAAATAAAAAAAAGAATTTCTGAGAAAGAGGAAAGGCCTGTTGCAGAAGAGATAATGGTCAAGCCCTCTTTCCTTGCTGCCCTCTCCAACAAGATCTTTTACAATATCTCCTCAAACCTTTCAAAAAAAGGCCTTTTCAAAAGTATTGAAAAAGACCTGAGAAGAGCAAACATGCCCTACACCCTGAGCAGCTACGTCTCCATGCTTCTTTTCCTAACCCTGTTCACTTTCATTGTGACTTTTATACTCGCCCTGGCCTTGTCAACTTCGATCGAGGCAGCGCTGAGGAATGTCGGAATAGCCATCGTGCTAACAATGGCTATATTTTTGCTGACGCTCAACTGGCCCGCGAGCACAGCCTCGGGAAACAGAAGGAAAATAGATGCCGAGCTGCCTTTCGCTACGTCACATATGGCGGCCATAGCCTCGAGCAAAGTCGAACCATCCAAGATATTCTCAATAGTGGCATTCACAAAAGAGTACAAGGCCTTCAGCGCAGAAATGAGAAAGATTGTAAATCAAATCAACGTCTATGGCTATGACCTTACCACGGCCCTGAAGAATGTTGCGAGGCAGACGCCGAGCAGAAAATTGGCCGAGCTTCTCAACGGCATGTCAACGACAATAACAACTGGTGGGAACCTAACCACGTATCTCAACGAAAAAGCCAAGAGCATACTTACGGAATATAGGCTCAGCCACGAGAGATACTCCACAATAATTGGCATGTATTCTGACATCTACACAGCCATACTGATAGCTGCCCCGCTTATATTCATGTTGCTCCTCGCGATTATGTCCATCATAGGCACAAGTTTCATAGGCATGCCCGCTGAAAGTTTAGCCAATTTCGGTATAGGCATCATCGCAGTCCTAAATATCCTTTTCCTGATTTTTTTACAAATCACGCAACCGGAGATTTAGAAAATGAAACTGACAAAAATCCAGATAACTGCAATTGCCTTGAGCCTCGTGATTATTATTCTCAGTATTATCTTCTTCAGCAAGCTCTTCTATTTTTTCTTCGGCATAGCAATAATAATTGCTGCGCTACCCTTCCTAATATCCTTCATTTCAGAGACAGGACGCGAGAAGGAAAAAGAAGAGATGTTCCTCGAATTTGCCCGTAATCTTGTAGAAAGCGTCAGGGCAGGAACCCCCATCTCAAAAAGTATAATCCATGTGGCTACAAAAGATTATGGTTCCTTGACACCGCACATCCAGAAACTGGCAAGCCAGATTAACATTGCCATTCCAGTCAAGCAAGCACTAAGGACTTTTGCCTATGACATAAAGAACAAGGTCATTTCGAGGTCGGTCGAGCTTATAATTGAAGCCGAGACCTCCGGAGGAGAGATAGGTTCGGTTCTTGATGCAGTAGTAAAAAGCGTGAGTGAGATAGAGGACCTGAAAAAGGAAAGAAGGACCAGGGTTTACAGTATGATAGTCCAGGGTTACATCATTTTCATAATTTTCGTTGTGATAATGCTTTTTGTCGAGATGAAATTCATGCCACTCATCGCTGGCGCCCTGACAGGCACAGAAGTGCGGGCTTCTGGCCTTGGGCTAGGCATGGGCATCGGCGGTGGCGCAGTTTCGACAGAGGTTATCGAACGCTCGTTCTTTATCTTGTTGCTCGTGCAAGCACTTTTTGCTGGTTTAGTGATAGGCAAGTTAAGCCAAGGATCTATCCGGCAGGGCATAAAGCACAGCGCGATCCTCCTTATTTTCACCTATGTTGCGGTAACAGCAACAAGAGCGCTACTGGCTAAATAAAAAACAGAATCTTCAAATAACTCCAAAATATTCTTTCTTTCATATAAATTTTTATAAATTAAAAAAAAGATAGGTAAGTATGTCTGTCAACAAGGCAATCAACAAGAGAACAACAAGGGCAGGAGCAGATGGAGAATCAAGGTTGGGGAAATCCCTAGAGAGGTATTTAGCTGCTTTTTCTCTCGCCACTTTGTTCTTCATAATCGGCATCCTTATAGGCTCAGCCATAACATCAAGCAAAATAGAATCAATAACTACAACAGAAGAGAACATCAGACTTGAAATGCTCGACCTCGAGTTGCAGAACAACCTAGCAGAATACAATCCTTGCGGCACTTATTACCTCTACTCCCTTGGCGAGAGGCTCGATGAGATAGGCACGAGGCTCATCATGCTCGAGAATCAGCTGGGCAAGAACGACAAACGAGTCATTGAGCTGAAGAAGCCCTACACTCTCCTCCAGGTTCAGCATTATTTCCTGGTAAGGAATAGAGTCGAAAGGTGTGGGGAAAACTACACAATCTTCCTTTTCTTCTATTCGAACAGGCCCGAGTTCATAGACGAAAGCGAGAAGCAGGGGTTTGTCATAGGCTATCTTGGTGACAAGTATGGCTATGACAGGGTGAAAGTCTATTCAATCGACGGCGACCTTGACCTGGGGGTGGTGCAAACGCTAAAGGAAATGAACAAGATTATAACCTTCCCCACCACCATAGTAAATAACAAGATGTACGTCGGCTTCCATTCACGAGAAGAGTTAGAAAAAGAGATTAAATAAAAAACAGTACCCTCTTACCTTAATACGCTGGCGTCATAAATCTGCCCGAGCATGGTTGCCGACAACTTTTTCGATTGCTTTTTGTATCTCCCAGCTTCGTAATTTAACCTTATAAAAAAAACGCAAGATATTAAAAGTTAAAAACCTTATTGTAAATATGTTTGAAACAATCTATTTCGAAAAAGAAGAAAAATGCGAGGAGTGTGGCTATAAGGATGTTCTTTTCAACGCAATTATTGACGGCCAGCAAAAGAGAATATGCAACCGATGTGTCATTGCAAATGGCGCCATTGTGCTGAAAAAGTCGGCTGATGTCAAAATCGAAGAAGTCCCGAGGCGCTCTGTCAGGGAGATAATGGAAGAGCTCTCTGGAGTAAAACCCCGGCCCTTAGAGAAGCCCGCGCGGATGGTTAAGCTCGAGGATTTGAGGAAGAGATACGAAGAGGTAAAGGAAAGAAGAAAATTGTTACACGAAGCCCAGGAAAGGGAAAGGCAGATGTTGACGGCGAAGAAAGAAGCAGAGGAGAAAGGGAATGCAGAAAAAGTTCTTGACGAGAAAGAGTTTATTAAATACCTCGAAAAAGAAAAGTCAGCCGAACAATTGCCGCAACAGCAAGCCCAGCTGCAACAGGCAACACAAGAAACCGGGAGGGATAAAAAGATCGACTTCAGCATTGAGGCAACAAAAAGGACAAGAATCCGCGATTTGCTAGAGAAGATGCAGGAGCTCAATAGGGAAGATTGAAAGCATGGAAACAAAAAAATTTAAATATTATTCTAAAATTCATTAATTCAAGGCAATCTGTTTATTATACGAAGACAAAAATAAGATGGAAGTCAAACTGATAAAATACACAAAAAAACACA
>JAIMAW010000018.1 GCA_023511755.1 Candidatus Pacearchaeota archaeon
CCCCCCCCCCCCCCCTTTTTTTTTTTAATGATAGGGGGACCACCGAGATCTACAGCGTAGAGTTCGTAGGAAGCGGGAGATGGGTTTATGTGAGATGATGAGTATTTGTACTGCTTTGCTTGGCTCTTTTTGTAATTTTTTTCTCTTTCTCTTCTACTGTTTTCTTTAATAACAAATGTTCAATGGCAGAAGCTGTCTGACTTGCTATGGCAGTTAGAATCTTCAAGGTGCTTAATTGGAAATTCCGGTACTGAGCCATGATTACGATAGCACCGAGGGGACCACTATAGGACATTAGGGGGACACTTATCATGCTCCTGATATTAAATCTTCTAAGCCTTGTGTTGGGTCTCGTCTGCCTCAAAAATATCGGAGAGGCGCTTTTTGTGGTGTCTTCTGTGATGACCCTCAAAATATCCTTGAATGCCGGGGGTAATTCGATGTTTGGGATGCTCTTTATTTCGATATTGTCCCCTCTCTGAAGCATTAAAAAAATTAGAGCAACACGCAACTCTTTATTGATAATCCTCATTAATTTTGTGATAAGGACGTCTAAATTGTCTGTAGAGTGCACTAACCTAGTTATACTCTTGAGTACACGCAATTCCTTAGTCGTATGAACAAGTCGCTTGATTACTTCCTCTGCCATGAAAACTACAGGAAAAAAGACTTTATAAAGCTTTCTATTTGTTACTATTGATTAGTTACACTAATTATTGAAGTGGGATACGCCTCTCTTTTGGGAGGAAATTCAACAGTTTCTCGTTAGTAGCTTTGCCGCAGCCAAGGATATCTTGCATATATTTAATTAAGAAGTAACCCTTTTTGCCTGTTTTTTTATCAATGTCGCGACCAGAGAGCCACTCTTTTGCTTCCTTTTCCGTAAGCTCGATAAATTCCCTAGAGTCTCGGCCGTACAGAATAGAAGCATCAAAACTTAACCTAAACTCATTGACTTTAGAAAATGCGAAATACAACCCAATAGAATCAATTGTGAGGATCCTGTCTAAGGTTACTAGATCATTAGCGCCCAGGTTCCCTGTATAAATCCTTACCTTGTCTTTAGCCTGCTTAATAAGGTGGAAGGGGATATCGAGTTTAAAGCCAAAATTTTTACTAACTATTTCTTTAATTTTCTCTTTATCATTTCTTTTCAATATTTCAATCATTTTGAATTGCTATTTTTCATTTGATTTTACAATTTTCTCAATTTAGCAATAAAAAAACCTTCAGTATCGTTGTCTTGAGGCCAGATTCTTACACATTTTTTAAGCTCTTGGTCGAGTTGGGAACCTTGCCACTCTGTTAGACCAGGCCTTGTCTTAAGTGGTAACAAGACCTGCTCAAGCTTGACCTCAAAATTTTTTAATACAAAATCCACAACAAGCTCGTTTTCTTCAGGAGCATGGGTACAAGTGCTATAAACAATAATGCCTTGCGGCCTTAGACATTCTAGGGCGGCTACCATAAGTTTCTTTTGCATTCTAGCCAACCCTTGAATCATATTCAGATTCCATATCTTTAAAGTTGCTGGACTCGAACGTAGCGTCCCTTCGCCAGAGCAGGGCGCATCCACAAGGATCTTGTCAAAGAAAAAACCTGCTCTAGCAAGAATTTTACAAAGCACGATGCCGTTCATCCTTGTTGTAATTGTATTTGTAACACCACACCTTCCAAGGTTTGAATTCAGGGCCCTTAGCCTATCAATCCTGATATCATTTGCGATTATCGTACCCCTGTTTTGCATCATCATTGCCATCTGTGTCGTTTTTGAGCCCGGGGCCGCGCACAAATCAAGAACAAGTTCATCTGCCTTGGGTCCGAGAACAAGGGGGGGCATCATACTAGCTAGCTCTTGGACGTAGTAATAACCCAGTTGATGTTCTAACGACTTGCCTAGCTCGCCTGGCAACAGACTAGAATGGATTGTGAATGCTTCTGGGAGCCCTTCAATCGGTTGCTCCACTTTCCATTTTTTTTCTAGTCTTTTCCTGAGTTCTCTTGGTGCGATTTTAATAGTGTTCGCTCTAACTGAAGGCACGAGAGGTTTCTTAGAATACTCAAAAAAATCCTCAATTTCTATGCCAAGCATTTCTTTCATCCGTTCATAGAATAATTTTTTGGGCTGCATTTCTACTCGATTTTCATCAAAAGAACTCAAAATTTATAAACCTTCTTTTCATTAGCTACGTATGAAAGTAAAAACACTAGACGAACTCATCGAAGGATTGAAGAAAAAAGGGGTAAGAATAGAGAGGATTAACCCTACGCATGTTGCGGATTTGTATAAAAGAGGAGAATATCTTGGGCGGATTGTAAGCCGGAAGGGTGCCCATATAGTGAAATGGGATGAGAAAGCAGGGGTCTTAGAGCACGAGGAAATACTCCGTTATATTATCAAAAGTGGTTATGATGTTGACTTCTCCTACCTCCTGTAGTGTTCAACTTTCCTTTCCCTTTTGTTTTTTGCCCTTTTCCTGCTATGGTTGTTTCATTTAGATTTATCTCTGGAAAGGCATAGCTCTGGAAATTACAATTCTTACACTTATAAACGGTCGGCAAGCCTAAGGCAGTCAGCCCACTCAGTGCTCCTTGGTGACCTATCTCTATATTTATACTATTACATTTAGGACAGACCTTTATATAGAGCGGCTTAGATTTTCTCTCTTTGTTTTCCATGGATATAGGAACCTAAACCTGTTTAAAAAACAATCGTCTCTTTAGATATAACAAATTTTAAATAACCATGTTCCCTTTAGATATCGACGAAAAACAAAAGAGAGATACAAAAAGTAGGTTACGAGTAATGTAAATAAAAAATGCCTTACATAAAAAAGTTACAATTACAGGGTTTCAAATCTTTTGCTAAACCAACAGAGATTTTGTTTAACAGAGGACTCAATGTTATTGTTGGGCCCAATGGAAGCGGTAAGAGTAACCTTGCTGACGCAATTTGTTTTGTTCTTGGAAGACGAAGAATGAAGAGCTTGAGGGCGGAAAGAAGTGCAAACCTAATTTATCACGGTGGGAAAGAGGGCAAACCTTCTCAGTTTGCCAAGGTAAACATGCTCTTCGACATCAACGATGGTGTTTTTGTGTTACCAGAACCCGCAAAAGAAGTGGAAATAACTCGCATTGTAAAGAAAGACGGAACGAGCATTTACAAGATCAATGGCCGTACAAAAACAAGACAGGAAATACTCGACTTGTTAGCGCAAGCCGGAATTGATCCTGATGGTTTCAACATAATCTTGCAGGCAGAAATAAATACGATAATTAATATGCATCCCGAGGAAAAGCGGGGGATAATCGAAGAGATAGCGGGGATAAGTGTTTATGAAACAAGGAAAGAGAAATCACTGCATGAACTTGAAAAGACCGAAGAAAGACTAAAAGAGGTAAGAGTTACTTTGAATGAGCGGGCGGCATATATGCGGAATCTGGAGAAAGAGAAAGAGCAGGCAGAAAAATATGAGAGATTAAAAAGACAGATAAGAAAAGATAAGGCGGCTTTGGTATTCAAAAAAGTAAAAGAAAGAGGAAACGAGAGCAAAAAATTGGGCAATAGGCTGGAGGAAAAGAAGGAGGCTCTTGCTAGAACGCATGATAAGATAAATGCCATCCAAAAGAGAATTATTGACCTGGATAAACAAGTCCAGGAGATTAACGAACATATAGAAAAAAAATCTGGGTTTGAACAGGAAAAACTTTTCCATGAAATTTCTGAAGTTCGTTCTGCTTCTGCTGTTATAGACGTCAAGATAGAAAATTACAAGGAACAGTTGAAGGCAATTAATAGGAGAATCGAGCAGCTTAAAATAGATGAGATAAGAATAGGACAAGAGATAAAGCAGCTGGAACAAGAAAAGTCGAGGCAAAAGGAACAAAAGCTTAATGCCCAGGATTTCAAGAGGGAGGTGCTAAAGGCTGCTGTGAAAATGAAAGATGAAAGTAAAAAGTTGGAGGAGATATTTTTAGATTTATTTGAAAAGGTGAGACAGAGGCGGGTTAGAATAGACGACTTAATAAGGCAGAATAAAATTAAGGACATTCACGATGAAGTCAATGCTCTGGTGTATTATCTTGAAGAAATTGCGCCAGAACTGAACAAAGCGTCGAAAAAAACAGCGGAGATTGTTGAGGAGCTTGGGAAGCTGCAAATTGGAGAGGAGGACAAAAGGAATATCAATTTAGAAATAGAACTCGCCCACAAGGAGATGGCAAGAATCGCCGAGATTATCAAGAAAAGTTTACAGGAGAAGGGCGACTTCGAGAAATTGGTGAAAGAAATGATAGCCGAGAGCGAGAAAAAGAAAAAGGCTATTCTTGAGAAGGAGAAAATTGAGAAGAAACTAAGAGAGACCTTTGACAAGCTGCTCTTGAAGAAAAGTCAGTTGCAGGGGTTGATCAAACAACAAGAGATAATGGTAAAGGCAGAAGAAGCAAGGGCGAGGGAGATAGAAAATGACATCAACACGATAAACATAATGAAAGCTAGAGTTGATGCTGAAGCAGAGGTGGCTTTGTCAGAGATGAGAGAATATGAAGATTTGAAAGAGGACCTAGAAAAGATGAGTATTGGAAGCATAGAGGAAATCGAGACGAGAATTGAAAAAAATGAAAGAGCTCTCAGGGAGATGGGGAATGTTAACCTCAAGGCACTCGAGGTTTATGATAAGATTAAGGCAGATTACCAGGAGATAGAAATGAAAGTAAGTAAGCTCGAAGAAGAAAAGCAGGAGATCTTGAAGATTATAGAGGAGGTCGACAAAAAGAAAAAACAAGCGTTTATGCAAGCTTTTAATGCCATAAATGAATTCTTCTCGGCCAACTTTGCTGCTCTGAGCAATAAAGGGTATGCCTTCTTAGAATTGGAGAATAAACAGGATCCCTTCTCTGGCGGCCTTAACATAGTACTGAAGCTTGCGAAGGGTAAGTATATGGATGCTGAGGAGCTTAGCGGCGGGGAGAAAGTTATAGTTTCGCTTGCATTAATCTTCGCTATACAAAAATATAAGCCTTATTGCTTCTATATTTTTGATGAAATCGACCCCGCACTCGACAAGAGAAATAGCGAGATGTTAGCGAGCATATTAAGGAAAAATGTTCAAAACAGTCAGTGCATTATTATAACCCACAATGATGCTGTAATCAACAACGCAGATGTGCTTTATGGGGCTACGATGCAAGAGGGCATTAGTAAGATCTTGAGTCTGAAGTTTGAGAATTCAAATAATCCTAAGGGTTGAACAAAATTTCTGGCTATTCCTGAGAATCCGCAAGAATCTCCAAATGGCTATCAACAACCAAACCTCATTTCTTCTTACCTTTGTGGTTGTTGTTTGCCGGGACTTCTTCTTCAAAGAAACTTATGATTTTCTTGCCTAAGCCGCTTAGAACAACGATTATAACCAAAAGGATTATTGCTCCAGCGATTATTAATCCTTTGTATTTAGAGAAGAAATTCTGGTTTGTATCACAATTATCGCAATATTCTTCTGATTTTTCTTTTTTCTCCTCTGGCTCTTCCACCTCTTCTTCCTTACCGTCCTCTTCTTCTTTTGCAGCTATCACTTTTATTACAACGGCATTGCTCTGTGTCACTTCCTTGCCATCACTTGCATAAAAGGTTATCTCCTGCGTACCCTCGAATTCCTCTTTTGGTTGTATCCTAACAATGCTGCCGGCAATAGTAATCTCTACCTTAGGAGGCTTGACCGCAACAAATGTCAACTGGTCCTCGTCCGGGTCCCCAAAATAATCATCGAGGTCAAGAGTATAAGTTTTGCCTTGTTCAATCGTTATTTGGGGAATTTGTTCTAATAACACTGGTGCTTTGTTCCCTGGCTTTTCTGTTTTGTTTTCTTCTTCCTCCGCCTGCTCTTCTTGCTCTTCAGGTTCTTCTTTAGTTTCTTCCTCTTCTTGTTCTTTGGGTTGTTCCTTGGTTTCTTCTGCTGGCTTTGGTTTGAACAGGTTGGTAATCCATTTCCAGATGTTCTGGAAGAATGTTGGTTTTTCCTTCTCTTCTTCAGGTTGAGGAACTATTGGTTCTTCTAGGTCTTCTGTTTCCAAAACAGTAATTGTTATTCCTTTTGATGCAAGGATTGTAGTATCCTCAAGTCTTGCAGTGACTGTAACTGTATAATCCTGTAGCTTGGTTTCTGGTGGCGGCGCGATGTACAAGTAAATGGTCTGGGCTTCTCCTGGCTCAATATCTATGGCCCCTGGATTTATCTGGGAGAAACTTGTAGCTGTACCGCTAAGTTCGATGTTGTAGTGTGCGAGTTGCTCTCCCTTGTTCTCTACTATAAAAATTGCAGTTGCTGTGCTGTCTCTGGCGACTCTTACAACATCCTCCTTTGTACTTATCGCGGGCATATAACAATCTTTTACAGTTACGGTTTCGATAGAAATAGTATCTTCTGCTTCAGCACCGCTAACAGGGTCCCTAGCCTTGACTACAAAGTCATATGTTCTACCGAGAGTATTGTATGGGGGGTGTATATCAAGCACCAGCGCCTTTTCCTCGTTAGCCTTTAGCGTGAAATGTTTCTCGCTTATTGTAGCCCACTCCTGACCGGTTAGGGTCACGTCCAAGGTGCTGTTATATTTTCCTTTGTTCTTCACGACTACAGCATAAGTATTGCTTAGAGCATTACACATTCTGTCTTTATCTTCCTCAATTGTGACAGAGACATCATAACACTTTTCTACGTCTACCCTTACATCGTACTTCTTCAAGACCTTGCCATACTCGCTCAACACTTCTATATTCACACTGAAATTGCCTTCTGTTCTGTAAGGAGGTTTTGCAATTACATGGAAAGTCTTCTCCTCGCCTTTCGCAACATTTATAGTCTTTTGGTCCAGCATCGTCCACGAAGGACCGTACATATTAATTCTATAGATGTTGTTGCCTGTGCCAAGGTTCTTTATTTTTAGGGGAATCTCAAGCACCTCTGCTTCACACATATTATAGTATATTTTCTCGCCGCCGAGAGCATAATCATAACAAGAGACTACCTCTATTTCCGCTATCTCGTTTGCTTTGGCGTAAGGCGAATCTGATTCGACAACAAAATTCACCTCATAAGTGCCAGCAATATTGCAAGGCGTCATAATATATGCCTCGAGCGTGGTATTCTTGCAACTTGCTAGCGTAAGGCTCTCTGAGGAGAGGTTTATCCACTGGGCCGCAGGACCCTCTACTCTTAATCTGTAGTTCTCTATGTAATTACCTTTGTTTGATAATCTCAAAAGAATCTTTTTCTCTTCACAAGCGCAGACAGTTTGTTTTTCTGGCTCTGCTATGATGACGGTATTATGGCAGTTCTCTACAATAATAGTATGTTCGACTTTTTTGATCTCCCCATTTTTCTCTACAGTAACCTTTAGCTTGTAATTGCCAGGGACAACCTTGCTGGAAGGAGTGATATAGAGATATATTGACTGCACCTGGCCGCCTTCAAGCCAGAAACCTGTCGGAACGACTGTAGTGAAAGTCGCAGCTGTCCCTTCGACAGTCACGGTGAATGCTCCCGGGGTGGCCGAGGATACGATATCCTCAATAACTATCGTTGAAGAGGGACACACTGTGTTGGTTGTAAGGTTAGAAGTAATACTAAAAGCCATTGCTCCTGCGTTGAAAAGTACGATCAAGAACAATGACATTAAAAACAATAAACTGAAACTAAGCGGTTTCATTTTTATGTGTTGCTACTTAAAAAGAAAAAGTGAGTATATAAACTTTTTGATAGTATAAAACAACAATCCAAAAATATAAAAAAAAGAGAAAAAGATAAAATTAAAAAATTAAACCTTGAGTT
>JAIMAW010000002.1 GCA_023511755.1 Candidatus Pacearchaeota archaeon
ACTTTCAATAGTATTATTATAAATCCAACCACCCTCTATACTGAGCAATTCTAGTCCCCCCCAACCAATAACCTTGTTGTTTCTTATAGTCAAATTTGAGATATAGTTATCTCCTAAAATACCATCACCATTCACAGTATTATTTTCAATCAGAATATCTTGTCCTCCTGAAGAATATATACCTCCTTGGTCATAGCCACTCCCACCATTTATCCCACAATTTTTTATTGTGACGTTATTAAAACCAGGATTATTGATTCCATAACCCCAGGCACTTGTGCCATAAGTAATGTTATGGCCCTGACAGTCAATCTCTACATCATCAGCAACAATTATAAAGGCAGTACCATTGCACTGAACGCTTTCAACTAAAACAACAGATTCATGAACATAATAAGGACAGGTCATATTGCCCGAGCCAATATAAGCAGTGAAGTGCGTTGTGTTGAATGAAACATGAGTTCCATTGTCAATAAAAGCCAGGCCAGAATCTTTCCATTGGCTGTCGCATTTAAATTCCTCGACGTTCCACTCGTCGCATTGCAAGATTCTTGTTATGGGTTGCAAGGTTGTCTTTTCAAGGGTTATTGTAGCACTTTCAATTTCAATCTTTTTGCTTGGTTCTATAGCAAAAACCTCTGTTGAATACTCAGGCGCTTTATCAATCTGAATCACAACTTCTTCCGGCATTGCAATGAAGTTAATTTCAGATTCCGGCAAAGGCTGTTGTTCCATTATTGCACCGCCAGTTATTCCTGCTCCGACTGTGCTTGCTTCGGCTTCTATTTTATTCTCAACTTCAAGCTCGTGCTCTATCTCTCTGCCAATCTTTATCTTACTAACCTTTATCTTGATGTTTGTATTATTGGTAAGAATCTCGTCTTCAATATTGCCGCTCTTATCGATTATTTTTATTGTAACCGGCAATGCTCTTACCTCAATTGTCTGGGCCTCGCTCACAAGCTTCTTTTCTTCATACACTAGTTCAATCACAAGCTCACGCGTTCCCTCTTGTTCAAAACTGAGTTCAAGAGGGCTTAGGTCAAGGACAAGGTTATAATCCTCATCACCCAAGTATGCGCCGCCAAAACCTTCAAAACTCTCAAAGTAATTTGTGGTAACGGTAAGAATGTTCTCCTGCATATCCAATCTGATTGTATCATCATCAAGGATTTTCTCGCCAATTTTGACACTGCCCGGTACAAGTGCAACATTTTCATTCCTCTGAAGGCGATAGTAAAAAGGTTCCTCGAGATTGCACTTTCCCTGGATAACCTTGCTGTTACCATTTTCATCCATCACTACAAATGCACTCCAAAAACTGAATATCCTATTGAAAATTGCGAAAACCGACAGTGCATTTACAGAACTCTCAGATTCCTCAGATGCTTCTTCTGAACTGCCCTCATTGCTTCCCGGGGGCACCATTTGAGAAGGCTGTTCCTCTGCCGGCGTTTCAGGAAGAGGCTCGCTGCCCCCTATATTCTCGCTGTTCTCCACAGGGCCCCCTATGTTTTTCTCAGGCTCTTCGCTCGCATTCTCTTCAAAAGTTCCCATAATCGGAAAGTCGTTAGTCACATTAGTTGCATTATCCTCGTTCTCTCCATTGGGCGTGGTTATCTCTAACTGAAAGCTGACGTCAGGATAAACAATAAAATGACCTGCTTTGCCGTAACCATACCCCTCGCCACCGATTTCAATGCCTCTTACGAAAAAACTTCCTTTCTGCTCCTCCAAGTCTGTGTTGCCAAGAGCAATAAACTCTTTCAAGCTCATTTCCCTAACTAATTCTCCGTCAACTAGTACATGCACTCTTGTATTAGAAGGAATTAACTCGCCTTCTTTCAATCCTATTACAAGAGTGCCCTTGATAATTTCTTGTGGCATAAAATAGCTTTTCTCCATATTAATAACCCCTGCAGTAATGTTCGGTCTGAGAAAAAGAACCAAAGAAAGCACTAAAAGAACCAGTACAAAAAAGGAATAGGCTATAATCTTGAACTTATCCTCTTTTAACATTCTATCTAAAAGGGAGCTTAATTTTTTAAATGTTTCTCAAGAGTATCGCAAGGTTTTTATATGCTTAAAGGCAAAAAAGTACATGGCAAGGACAAGAATCAAGTTGGCAAGCATAGATATAAACAAACTGAATGAAATAATCTCAAATATCCGCGAGATAGCCTCGAAATCGGGCGTCGTGCTCCGGGGCCCCATACCATTGCCAACAAAGAGATTGAAGATAACTACAAGAAAAAGTCCCTGCGGTAACGGCACTGCCACTTTTGATAATTTTGAGATGCGTATTCACAAAAGGCTTATAGACATGCCTGCTGATGAGCGAGTTCTTCACAATATCATGAGGATGCCTATACCCAAAGACGTCAATGTAGAGATAGAAATGACCGAGTAAGTATTAGCAAAGAAAATTAAGAGATAGTAGACGAATTATGCCGGCAAGATTCTTATGCTTTTCGAAATTGACTCTTTATATTTGTAAGATACTATTATCTGGAAAGGCGAAAGATAAGTCTCGGCAGGCAGTATTCTTGTGCACGTGACCAGCCCGATTGCTGTAGTGCCTTGCAAGGCATCAATGTTGCCGATTCTGCATGTAAATCCTTCATCAGCCCGAACTATTAACTCTATCTGGTCTCGTTTCAATTTTTCATTCAAGTCATTCTCTTCCAGCTTGTTGCAATCTGTAGATGGCAGGTACACCTCGCCTGTTCCCTTGTTCTCTATCCTAAATGTAACATAAAGCTTGTTTCCTTGAATGCTTTCAGTCAGGCTTGTTATCTGAATTGGCGCGTTGCTGTTGCTTCCAGTCTTTATTTTTTCTCCCTCTATGCTACAAACTCCCCCTTTGCCTATACAGACGCTCGTCTGAGTGACAGTAGCATAATCATAACAAGAGTTTACTTTTATCCCCATATCGAAAGGAGCTGGCAGGGATTTCCAGGGCTCTGCCTCTGTTGCAAATCTCACACGCTCTTTGCCGCCATGTTGTATCAGCGTTTTCTTTGCGAGGAAATTTGAATTTTGAACCCTAGTAACCACATTTTTCAGATTGTCTCCGACGCCAACTAGATAGAAATGCGCTGCCCCTTCTGGTATATCATATCCCCCGACATTTTCAACATCAACATAGAACGGATATTTCAGACCTGTTACAAGTTCAGCCGGAGGCGCATCCGTGACAAATGTCATTGTCAAGGCAGTCGTGTTGAAGCTCAGCTCTTCTTTCTTGCAGCCTGCCTGGCCACTGGCAAGCACCAGAGTTATGATAAGAAGGGATATTGGCAAAAGTCTGACATCGAATTTCATTTTTTAATTTTTATTGCTTACCTCTTCTTTTTCTTCTTTTTAACTTTCTTACCGCAAATACCGCAACTCATTCCCTAATTTACTTCCTCTTTTTCTTCCTACTATCCTTTGCTTGTATCGATGCTAAATGGATAGCTTTTTTCTATGGCTACGCCATAATCAAGCGTGACAACAAGCGGATAACTCGCTTGGCTGCCTCTTGAATATACAAGACTTGAACATTTTATAAGTCTTTCGTTTTCAAACTCAATAATGCCACTGACGGGCTCGCCAGTCGTGGTTTTGCACTGCATTGTTTGCGGCACCATCTCTGCCATGAAATAAGTAACATTCTCCCGGCTGAAATCCTGTGAGAATATCCTTGCTTGCTGCTGTTTTACTAAGTTTATATCCAAGTCTACCTTGTACGCCTCTTGCCTTTTGTGGATAGACTTTATGACTGAAACTTTTATTGGCGATGGCTCTTGTGTGATTACGGGCTGACCAGGGTCAGGTACAGTAATAGTGCCTGTCGCCCTTGTCGTTTCTCTGTATTGTAGAGAAATGAACAAAATACCCAAATAAGGTTTCATCAGAGAAGGCAGGCCATAATAGCTATACTCCGCATCTTCTGGAAAATAAACCTCTGCAATGCCAGGGTGCACTTCTTCCTTTATCTGCTTGCCGCCCAACCCAGACACCTCTTTCCTTACAATTTCAGCTGCCCTAACGCTGAAAAATTTGCACTCGCCAAAGCCTTCGCTTGGCAGACCTCCGAAAGTGTCTGCGATATTATCCCTGATGCATAACTGCCCTGTTCTTGCCTTGTCGTCATAATTCTCTATCCTCACGCCGACATAGAAACTCTCGCCCTGCTGCAGCATCTTGCCCGCACTCAGGTAATCGACTCCGCTAATTAGGTTATAATCAACACCTGTTCTCTTCGCGGTTTGCTGGGGACATCCAGCTTGCCCTGAAACCAAGAGCAAAGTCAGGAAAATTGCCACGATAACAGCCATCTCTTTTTTATCCATCTTCATTCATCTGCCCTTTATTTACAAATTTATCTAAACTAAGGGGATTTTAGTATATTTGTCTTGTGTTCTGAATAAACCGTGTAGTATGCCTCCAAATCGAACGGAGCCATCACTGCCTCGGTCGGGGCGCTTACAACATACAAAGAGCATGGGAATATAAACTTATCCTGCTCCTCATCGTACTGCGTAAGCTTCTTCAAGGCATTATAGTCATACTTTCCTATCTCGAATTCGTGGTCAAGGCCCTCGAAATGCGTGCAACTAGCCATCACGTCCTCTGGGAATCTCACAATAATCTTTTCTATCTCTTTCAGTTTTACTCCCTCTTCTTTCCTCTTTATCGTCAGCTGGAAATCATACTCTTTGCCCTCTTCAAAAGGCATATCATTCTCGCTACCCAAGGAGACGATATAAGGTGCATCGAACTTCATCTCGCTCCTGACAATCCCCATGCTCGGTTGTTTGCCAATCCAAACGGGCCACGTCGTCTTCACAGCAACGGGCCTTTCAAGCTCGACTACGATATATTCCGTGTAAATATTCTTTTCAGCCGCCTCTGGCACCTCGCCCGTGCATCTGAAACTCGTGTGCACCTCCCGGCCCAATGGGGTAGTAGGAAATATAAACTCGTCGCCATAAGCATACGCCCCCAACCGCTCAACTGTCAACTCCCTTTCCTTGGTTTTCTTGAAATAGCACCTCGGCCTTATCTTCAAATCCCCAAATTCCGGGTTCTTGACAGAAAGGGAAACCAAAAGATTGATAGTATTGTCAGGAAGCACTTTTTTTTCGGAAAATTCGACCTCCACATTGAATTCCTCTTCTACGGATTGTATATTTGGGTCCTCCCAAGGCACGAAAAACGGGCACCTAGGATCAGCATAAAAGCAGTGGCGAAATTTTGCAACCTCAACCACTCCTTTTACGACAAACTCCCTCAATGGGTCAGCAAACTTGAGGTACTCTGGCATCACGGCCATGCCAACCGGAGAAAAGAAAATGCCAACTATGGCCCCGATAATTGCGCCAGCAGCAACCCCTGTAACAATTCTCGCGCCTTTTTCTCCAATCAAATTAGCAAGACCCTTGACCAAGAAAGTAAAGGCAGCGAAAAGCAATGCCACGCCAAGCGCTCCGAGAACTCCTAATATCAAAGTAGCAAGCAAACCGCTCATTCCAAGGTTGTAAATCGCAAAAAGGCTCAGCACAACGCCGATGACAGCTCCAATAATCGCGCCAGCTATGGCCGCACTCAAGGCAGCATCAAAGATTTCTCTGAACTTGTAACTAACTTTCCCCTCTCCCTTAATCAAGAAAGAAATAACCAGCCCGGCCAGTGCGCCAATTAAAATGAACCCTATTATCATTCTGTGTCTCCCTCTCTTATTCTTTCTTTACCTCTTTTGTCATGTAAATACCAAAAGACTAAAATTTTTAAAATTAAAAACCTTTCTCTTTCGATGTATTACGAAATCCAACAGCAGAGAAAAAGCAAAAAGCATTTAAAGAAAAAAAGGGCGTACAGAGTATACAAAAAAGGCGGTCCCTTTAGGACAGCAAGAAAGATGATGAAATAACAAAGGTGGGAGGATAATAAACCATTGATAAAACAGTGAAAGATGGCTGACTTAATTTTTATCTCGGATGTTTTTTTGTCTGCGCTCGCGTTAGTGCTACTTCTAGCAGCCTCGGTCACTGACCTCAAGAAGAGAGAAGTGCCCAACTGGCTGAGCTTCTCCTGCATAGGGGTGGCTTCAGCAATAAGGGCCATCGCTTCTGTCCTGTCGGGCCAACCGCTCTATTTCCTCTACGCCATATTCTCTTTCCTGATTTTCTTTATACTCGCGAATCTTTTCTACTACACGAGGATATTCGGCGGCGGCGATGCCAAATTGCTTATGGCCCTTTCCGTTCTTTTCGCCACAAACCCCATGTTTCTTCCAATTACACAAACATTCCTAATCAGTCAGAGTATTCAAACTCCTCTCTCGCAGATTATAAGCACCGAGCCCTTGTTACTCACCTTTCTAATCAATAGTTTTTTCCTTGGGGCAATCTACGGTCTAGGGTTCAGCATTTTCTCTGTAATCAAAAACAGAAATGTCTTTTGGAAGCAATTTAAAAAGGAGAATAAAAAAATCGGGCTTTTCAGAACGCTCTTCTGGTTGGCAGGCCTCATTTTATTAACCATGAGCTTCTTCAGCTCAGAATGGTTCGTCCTGATCGCAATTACATTATTCTTAATTCCTTACCTCTACCTATTCATAAAGACGGCAGAGAGCGTAAGCATGATTAAAAGGCTTAATCCAAGCGAGCTGACAGAAGGCGATTGGATAATTCAGCCGATAAAAGTAAAAGGCAAGGCGATTATGCCCAGCATACATGGTCTAAACAAAGAAGAAATTGCTTTGTTAAGAAAAACAAAAAAGCCCGTTATGGTGAAATATGGGCTGCCATTTGTCCCAGTTTTCTTTATTTCTTTGGTATGTGCTTTTTTCTTTGGGGATTTGCTCTTTATCGTTCTGCATTTCCGATTCGGAATCTAAAATTCATCAAGGAATCCTCTCTCGCATGTGCTTCATGATCTTCTCTGCCGAGCGCTCTTCTTTTTTTCTCATCTCTTCTTCATGTTTCTCTTTCTCCTGTTCAATACTCTCACTAACCACTTTGCTTGCTTTTTTCCTTATTTTCTCGCCGAGCTTCTCAAGCTCTTTTTTGTCAACTTTCCTCTTGGGCCATTCGAAGCTGAAATCTTTCTCAAACCGGGGAATTACATTTATTGAAAAATGATTTACCGTCTGGCCGGCTGCTCGACCCTGTGCAATGACTATACTAACGCTTTCCGCTTTAGCAATCTCCATTAACAAAGGCGCTATTATTTTTATGAAGACAAAAAGTTTGGTCAATAAAGCGTCTGGAACTTCGTTAATCGAGGAAAAGTGGGCCTTAGGCATGATGATCATATGCCCCAGATTGGCGGGGTAAATGTCTAGTATAGCCAGGATATCTGCGTCCTCATATATCCTCACGGTCTCTACCTTGCCCAAGATGATTTGACAGAAAAAACATTCACTACCTTGTGCTTGCTGCTTGACAAAACTCTCTAGCTCTTCGGCCGACGCTTTTTTGATCTGTTCCTTCAGAATAGCCGCCTGTTTTTCGGGCAGTTTCTCGACCTGTTCCAATAGCCTTTCCCTCAACTCTTCTGCCTCCTCCTCGCTTATCATCCAAATGCCCTCCTATAATCAATAATATCAATAGAGCTTACGCCAGATATGTGTAAAAGCTCCTCGACAGCAGAGTCGGTGCTCTCTTTTTCAGGCCAGGCGATTGTTACAATCAACGCCTTAATACCGAATGCAACAGGTTCTTGTTCCGAGGAATGAAGTTTTGCTTTGAACTTCGTGAGTCTTTTTTCTACTTCTGTCTTTATGGCATCCAAATTAGTGTCTGATGATTCAGGCATTATCTTTAATTTCAGTACAGCGATGCTCATTTTGATCTTTTTTCCTTACGGCCCCTCAAAACCACACTCACATTTATATTTTACTCCCACTTTGCGGCAGTGGTCGCATCTCGTTATGTCCCTCTTGCCGCAAGAGGGGCACTTAAAAACAACGCTGTTCTGACCAAGCTCTTCGTTACAGCTTTGGCATCTTATTTTCTCGTTCTTTCTCATTTTGGTTTAATGCCTATTCAGCTATTCGCATTTACTTACTTGGGCTTATACTCAAAAGCACACTCCATCTCTCTTGCTTTCATTGCCATTCTCTCAATTATCTCCTTGAGTTTCTTGTTGGCCTCTTTGTAATCTGTGTCCTCAACAGCGATTAAATAGTGCGGCGCACCAATATAATTAACTTTCGCTCCCTCGCCCGCATCTAGAAGTACTTTTTTTATCTTTTCGATACCTTCACCGGACTTACTGCTCAAAGATATCTCTGCCTTGACACTAACTTTTTTCTCTTTCACCTTCTCGCTGACTATTTTTATTATTCTAGACGCCTCGTCTTCACTAAACCCTAATTCCTTGAGCATAGCAATTTCTTCATGCGGTTTCTGGACTCCCGCTAGGACGCTCTCCAGAAATTTTGACAAACCTATCTTTTCGTTTATCTTGGCGATAATTTCATCGCGGTGCTCCTTTTCCCCAATAATAACATTCAACATGGCCATAACTTCCTTTTCCCTTTTGTGTTTCTCAATAACTTCTTTCTTTTCATTAGTTGTCACCCTTCTTAGAGAAAGGTCAATATGATCCTTTGCCTCGTCTACTCGTAAAATCTTACAAATAATCTTTTGCCCTGGAATGACATAATCTCGGATATTCCTTATTCTACCAGGCGCGACCTCGCTAAATACTAACACTCCTTCCTTGCCGTACTCCTCCAGCTTCACAAAAACATTCGTTCCTACAATTCTGTCTACCGTACCCATCAAAACTTCTCCTTCTTCTGGAAATTTTTTTTCAGCCATGTTGGTAAAAAATTTATTTGAATACCTCGAGCACCTTCGCCTTTATCTTCGCCTTACTGGCCGCAGGCCGTGTTAATTGGTAGTTGCATTTCAGGCACTTCACCCTCATAGTCGCCTTCCCAAAGATGTTTTGTTCAAAATTGCATTTAGGGCATCTAACTTTTATGAACTTGCTCTTTGTTATTCTTATTTCCTTAGTCGGTCTCATACGCAGAACAAGCTAAGAAGGTTTTTAAATTTTAATACTCATTTCTTGGTTAGCAAGCTCTTTAGTCAAAATTTCGATGAACTCTTCTTCCTTCTCCATGCTAATCAAACCACCAGCAGCATTCATGTGCCCTCCCACCTCTCCGCCTATGCTCTTGATCACAGAACTGAGTAGCCTGCTCAAATCCACCTCTCGGCCATAATCCTCTTTGTCCCTAACAACTCTCGCAGAAATCTTTATCTTGTTATCATTACGGTAGGCCATCCCAACAATTACTGTACCTTTCGGATAAACAAAAGAAGATGAAAGTATGGACATTACTGTGCCTATGAGGGTATCTTTAATAAAATTTTTTGCATTAATTATAACATACGCCGCGCCTTGTACTTTTCTCGCTGTTTCAACCCAATTAAGCGCCCTTATCAGCTGGTGTTTGTACTCGCTATAGATATGTTCGACCTCTTCCCTGGCTTCTCTCGAATCAAGCAAGAAAGCAAGAGCTATGTCTCCTTGGCCAAGCCTACCGCACGCGTTAACCATTGTGCTTACTTCTCTTGCATCCCAAAACTGTCCTGCTATTTTTATTAGATAGATATTATCTAATACATCCTGGTTACGACCATCGTTCACTCTCCGGATAAGTATGGCTGTTATGAGTCTAGAAACCTCTTCTTGATTAAGGTCCATCAAAGTTCTCCAGCCATTAGATGTTTTTACTTCTATACCAATTTCCCGGAGCATTTCAAGAGCGCCGCTCGAGTTTCCAGTAACCCCTGGGATAAAAATACTGGAACTGAACTCGAGGGCTTTGTGTAAAGGCCTCATAGCAGAAAAAACAGTTGGCCCCCTATGGAGCTTCATTCCGCTCTCCTGGGCATCCGCCAGTATGGAATTGTTCAGTTTGCTTATCGATTTGTCCAAGATATCGCCTATCATTCCCAAAACTGCAAACTGGGCTGATCTCTTGTCGCCGTCCAATTCCTTTGCGAACATATACGTAAGCCCGGCAGCGCTTATTTTCTCGCTCGTAGAGTGTATGAGATATAGCTTGCCTCGGTCCTCAAAATTACCAGTGGGCAACTCTATTTCGTGATGGTCTATCACAAAAATAGGCAAATCCGTTATTTCTCTAATTTCGTGTAATTTGCCTGCCCCAAGATCCAAGAAAATCAGGGCTTTCCATTTCGGCTTCGAGAATTCTTCCCTAATCTCATCAATTATTTCCTGTTCAAGCTGTTTTACAATGCTCAAGGTGAACCTCTGGTCATTTTTTGTAAGAGCCCTAACAAGAATGGCTGCAGAAGATAAACCATCGGTATCAAGATGAGTGATGATTCTTATAGAGCCCTTCTCAGAAAAAATTTCTTTTAATTTAGCTGCAGACTCTCTGATATTAGCAATAATATGGATTGAATTCATTTTTCCCTTTTAGATGGGCAAGGGAAATCTAGTTTTTAATCGCCTTCGTTTTCTGTTTGCTTCTTGCTAGCTCTCTGTAGTCTCCTCAATTTTTCTTCGGTTAGCTGCAACCCTCTTTTAGCAACCATATCTTTTTTGTTTTTCTCAGTATGTTTCTTGAGCGTTTTTATTCTTTTTTTGAGCGCAATAATCTCGTGAGGCTCTACTGCTATATTATTCTCTTCTAGGATTTTTGTAATTTTCTTGCCAGTCAGCATCTTGACGCTAGGCACGCCATAGCTATCCCTCAATATCAAACCTATTTTAGGAACACTTACCCCCTTTTTTGCTAGGTCAACTACCAATGCCTCGGCATCCTTGGCGCTCATATTCAGCCAGTGAGGTTTTTCGGGCTTTGGAGCGTGGCTTCCCGCCTTGCCCCTTCCCTTGCCATACAATGTTGCCATTCCCCTTTTGAGTTTGTCTTATTTTTAAATTTTTGTATAGTAATATATTCTGCACTTATGTTTCGTATAGCCCCACCCGGATTCGAACCGGGGTCTCAAGCTCCAAAGGCTTGAATGCTTGACCGCTACACCATGGGGCTCCGAAAGAAACAAGCGCGATGATTTTAAAAATCTTGTTAATTATCCTATAATTCTCCTGTCAGATTAAACTAAATTCTTTTTACGAAAAGATAATTTCCGATAGAATTCAGGTGTTCGCTCGCTTTTTTAGTAAGTTCCCCTGTCGTTAAAAATAGCACTGGCATTTTCTTAGAAAGCCCTTGTTGGTACGCCAGACTCAAGTCCGCTTCATTGATTCTTTTCTTCTGGCTTGCTACTACGAGCATCTTTGCCTTGCCAAACGGAAGACTCGCGAAGACGACGCCGACTACTCCGTCCTCATCAATGCGGCTCTCAACATCAAGATTCAATTGTTTCAGATGTTCATATACCTTGACATAAAATTCCTCCTTGCTCTTCTTCCTCGATAATCCTGGCTTTTTCTCTTTCACTGGCTTCTCTTTTTTCGTCTCTTCGGTCTTTCCGGCTTCTTTATCTGTCCTGTCGTCTCTTGCCTCTCTTGCTTCTTTGTTCTTTTTACTCAGAAATTCTTCTATCCTTTTTGATGCCTCTTCTTGGCCAAGAGAATGAAATCTCCAGAAGACTTTTTCGCCCTGGCCGCCGGGCAGTTTGACGAAAACAGGGAATGCAAAATCTTTCATGTTGCCAAAAGCTACTCTATGCCCTGGCTCGACCTTTTCTTCATCAACTATTTGGGCTTTTTTTAATAACTCAAATGCCTCCTTCTCTTTTTGAGGAAGATGATTGATAAACTGTTCCAGCTGCGCTTCTTGACCTTGCAGATAATACAACGGGGAGCCCCCTATTTTAAGACGGCTCAATCTCAAAAGTTTCTCGGCCCTCATGTCGCTAAGCAGTGCAGAAGTCAGCAGCAGGGGCATCCCAAGTTCACGGGACAGTGCGCTCGGCAGCAATGGGCCCTTCTGACGTAGAAGCTCTATTATTTTTTGCTTTTTTTCTTTTAAATTTTCCGCGCTATTTTTAATTTCCATTTTTCCAATCCCCCGACCCTGGAGTTAGGGTTTAATCCAGTTTATTTCGTAATAAGTAACACTTCCGCCTTCGTCCACTATGCCTATCAGCAATTTCTTCCTTGTGCTGTGAGCCACCCGGGTTTTGGCGGCAAAATCATACCAAGTCAGGCCAGAGGGGCTGTAAACTGGAAAAAGAATCCATTTAGCGTGCTCCTTGCCGGGCTTGTCCCCGCGGCCATAAACACTAAAATCCGCCCCAAATTTGAGGGCTGTCTTTATGATATACCCCCTGTCGCGGATGTCCCTAAATACAGAGAACCGCGTCCAAAAATTAGGCTCGAGTTTCTTCGCCCGATTCACGAATGCGTCAAACCCTATCTTTTTTTTCCCATCATAAATCGCTATCTTGCCCTTCTCAGCTAGATATGCTGCTTCTACAAAAGAATAATGTACTTTGCTCCCCACAATTTCTCCAAAACTGCTCTTCCCATGCAAGTCCTTGGCTCTTCTGTCCTCGCTGATAACGCCATCGCCGACAATCATGGCCCTGAATGGTCTCTTCTCCTCCCTTTTCTTCCCCTTATCCTCTTTCTTCTCTGTTTTTCGCTTCTTCCCCATTCTCTTCGCTGTCTTCATAAGTAGGATAGCCCATTTTTCTTTTTAAACTTTATCAATAAAAAACAAAAACAATTAAAAATCTCAAAACACTGCTCTTGCCATGGAACTGACAATTCTTGGAACGAGCGAGGCAACTCCTACAGCGGAAAGGAGCCAACTAGCCATGCTTCTCACATACAAGAACGAGAATATTTTAGTAGATTGCGGCGAAGGGACACAGAGACAATTCAAAATAGCAAAATTGAACCCCTTGAAAATAACCCGCGTATTAGTAACCCACTGGCATGGCGACCACGTCCTAGGATTGCCAGGGCTGTTGCAGACTCTTGCCTTGAACAATTACAATAGAACCCTCCATGTATACGGTCCGAAAGGTACGAAAAAATTTTTTAGCCTACTGCTCAGAACTTTCGTGTTCAGGGAAAAGATCAAGGCAGAAATACATGAAATAAACAAGGATGAAAAAATTGTAGAAACAAAAGATTTTTACATAGAGGCTTTCAGAATGAGACATTTTACTCCTTGTCTTGCTTACAGGTTTGTAGAGAAAGATAAACGCAGGATAAAGATAGATTTCATTAAAAAAATAGGGCTCAAACCAGGGCCACTTCTAGGCAAACTGCAAGACGGCAAAACGATACTTTTCAAGAACAAGAAAATCAGCCCAAAAGAGGCTACGTACACACAAAAAGGCAGCAAAATAGCATTCATAATAGATACCCTCTATAACGAAAAATGTGTGAAAGCTTCCAGGGATGTAGACTTGCTTGTAAGCGAGGCCACTTTCCTAGAGTCTGAACACCTCGACAAGGCAAAAGAACGAGGGCATTTGACAGCAAAGCAAGCGGCTACAATAGCAAAAAAATCCAGAGCGAAGAAACTCCTATTGACGCACCTTTCGCAGAGATATGCGAAAAACCCGAAGGTAATCCTCGAAGAAGCGAAAAAAACATTTAAAAACACCGAGCTAGCAGAAGATTTCATGAAAATTACTTTGTAAAAAAGTTTCCTGACCCTGTTCCTCTGCTCTTCGGCCTTACTTCTTTGCCTTTTTTTTCTTTTCTCTGGACTCTGCCTCTTTTATTTTCAATCTTTCTTCCATCCCCAATTTCTCGAGCAATTCTTTGTACCTATTTCTTATCGTTACCTCTGTTATGCCTGCAACATCCGCAACCTCTCGTTGTGTTTTTTTCTCGTCATTCAACAAAGCTGCTACGTACAACGCAGCAGCAGCAATGCCCGCCGGCCCCCTGCCGCTCGTTAGCTCAGAAGTCTCGGCTTTTTTCAAAATCCTGAGAGCATCTCCCTGCGTCTTGGGCGACAGGTTCAGAATGCTTGCGAACCGAGAGATATAATCCTTAGGATTACTAGGGGTTATTTTCAATGTAAGCTTTCTCGTAATGAAGCGATAAGTCCTGCCTATCTCTTTCCTCTCCACTTCGCTCGCGGCCGAGATCTCGTCCAGTGTTCTAGGGATGTTGTAGCTACGGCAAGCAGCATAAATGCATGCTGAAACTACAGATTCCATACTGCGGCCCCTAACAAGTCCTCGCTGTAGAACAAGATTATAGACCCTTGATGCCTCTTCTTTGACAAAGTTCGGCAGGTTCAAAAAACTAGCTACCCTGCGAAGCTCGGCCATGGCCAGTCTCAGGTTTCTCTCGATGCTCGTGCTCACTCTTTCCTGCCATTTCTTCAGCCTGAAAAATTTCCTTATCCTTTTTTCAGAGCCAAGCTGGTAGATGTCTGATACTTCACCAACATTGGTCGTCAGTCCCTGGTCGAATTTTTGCATGCTCAGAGGCGCGCCGCCGCGGCCCTTTTTCTCTCCTTCCTCGAATTGCCTCCATTCCTGGCCCATGTCAATCATTTTCTCTTCGATAATGAGGCCACATGCACTACAAATAAGCTCGCCTTTTTGCTCGTCATAAACCAGATTAACAGAACCGCATTCGGGGCATCTTTTTAGACGGGTAGCGGACATTTTGAAAGTTTTGCTACTTTAAAATATAACAAAAGCTTTATAAAGGAAAAGCAAGAAGGTTTATAAACCTTGCGCCCAATCTTTTTAAAGATTTCTAAACTGGAAGGTATATTTTAATATAGATATAAAACTATCAGAAAGTTTGCACGGTCATTAGGCTATCGGCACAGCTTGGACGCAGCCCTCCTGACCAGGCCGGTTGGTTATTCTCGCCTTGCCCTCCCTTGTTTCGATTATCGCGCCCTTCATCAGCACATTTTTCCTAGCCAAAAAAGGATTGCTTGGTACAGAAATCACGTTCTTTATCTCTACCACCTTTGCCCTATTAGTTTCCTTGTCTACCAAGTTAGCTTTATCGGTGCTCAGCAGGACTGTTTTCAAATGTCCACCTCTCGTCCTGATTTTCTTCTTCTTTTCTTTGCCAAGCAAAACCAATCTTGGCTTGGCTCTTACTTCATGGAGTTTCTTCTTTCTGCTTTTTCTATACCTGCCACCGCTTACCTTCTTGCCTCTTCTTGTTACCATCAAACTTAAACAAGCGATGTATTTAAATAACTTTCTTTCCCGGCTCTTAATTTCTTGCGCCCCATCCAACAAGCCTTTCCGTCGAAAAGCAAAAAGTTTAAAAACTAACAATGTAAAAGATAAACATGGCTAATACTGTAGAGCGACCATTGGACTTATTGAATCAATCGAAGGGAAAGGAAATTTTAGTGCACTTGAAAAATGATAGGCAGCTCGTTGGCAAGTTGCTTGCATTTGATATACATATAAATATTGTGTTGGATAATACAAAGGAGTTAGACAAGGGAGAGATCAAGAGAAACATCGGCCTGACCTTTATAAGAGGAGATACCATAATCTACATCTCACCATCTGCAGCAACAGCCTCTTGATTGTGCAATTCTTGAGATGGTTTGTTCTGGCCCTGTTCGTTGTGGCTTGCTCTGCTCCTGCTAGTCTTATTCTCGATAATTTTAAAAGTCCCTGATACCTTCACGAACCATGCGGGGGTGCCGGAGCGGTCAAACGGGTGTGGCTTAGGACCACATGGCTTAGTGCCTGCACAGGTTCGAATCCTGTCTCCCGCACTCTTGCATTTTATGCGGGAGTGGCAGAGAGGACAAATGCGCCAGACTCAGACTCTGGTGCCTTAGTGGCTACGAAGGTTCGAATCCTTCCTCCCGCATTCAACGCTCTTTAACAACCCTACTATTGTAACTACTAACAAAAGACAACAATAGAAAAGTTTATAAACCCCTTTTTCTTAGAGAAAGACGAGGTAAATAATAAAATGAACAAGCTTTACAATGCAATAAAACGCCCGGTTGGAAGAGGGATATGTTATTTGACTCTTTTGGCTACCGCAACTGGCGCTGTAGGCTGCGGCAAATCTGCTGCAGAGAAAAAAATCTCGGATTTGGAACAACAAACGAGGTACGAACAGGCACAACTAGCTTACGAAAAAGCAGTGACTGAAAGAATGATTGGACAAATTGAAAATACCAAAAAAGTAAAAGACGAACTCTACGAGCTTGAGAAAAACTTCTATGACTTGAATAAAGACAGGTTAGAGAACAATATGCTTCCAGTTATAGTGCAATTGACATATCCAAGCGTGATACCTGGCCAACCAAATCCACCTAGCCAGCGAGGATTTTATCCTCAAGAAAGGTCAAGCGACAAACCGACAGTGAAAAACAATAACAAGGGCGCTTGGGGTGATGGCATGTGAACGAGAAGAAGTTTGCCTAAGCTTAAACTTTTAACCAGCGGGCTCTAAATCTTTTATTTTCAGTAGTGTATACTTTCCTTCTTTTGTTAAATCCGCCATTTTATCAAGACATAATTGGCCATCACTTTCTAAATGGCATCTTCCGCTGACACAAATTGCCTTATCTGGCGCATCCAAAACTTTGTTCTTGTTTGTGTCATCATACAAAGCAAGAGCATGAGTGTACTTGCCGTCCGAGAACCATAGCAAGACATCTCCGATTTTCAGGCTATCTGTTCTGCCCAGGTCATTGAAAGGAATTTTTGAGCCAAGTATCTGGCCTATTCCCATTTTTTCGATTGGAGTAACTCCATTGAGCTTATAAATTTCATTGGCTTCTATGAATTTATCAAAATTATTGTAATCATAAGTTTCGCCGGTTGTTTTTTCCAATGCTGCTATCATCATGTTCAGACAATCTATTGCAATAAAATTCCGAGAATGATGTCCTCTATAGCCATCATAATAAGTCGGACCATAAGCGAAAGGCACATTCTTGAACGAGTCAACTGTAGCAAGGAATTTACATCTTATATTGCTAGAGTCATAACCATTTTCTTTACAAATCGTGTCAGCATAATTTGATTTTCTGCTTATTCTCCTTACTTCCCGACTCACTCCAACGCCTCCTTCAATGGCCCTTGGCTCAAGCAAAGTGGATTCATAATCTGTATAATTCCCAATGCTCGGGTTTTCAAATCCCTGAAGACTCGTGGCCGGTTTTCCAATTGAGTAATATTTATTTGACCCAACACTAACCTCAATCCTGTACCAATAAGTCCCCTCATTTGGGTGCACGCTATTTTGCCCAATACACCATCCCTCGCCAATTTTCTTGTGCTCATACTGGATGTAATCCCAATACTCAACACCATCTTCTGTAAAACCCGCTATCCTGTAAGCTGTCTTCCTCTGCTCTTTCCTTGCCTCCATCCCTTTGTGCTCTGGCACAAGCTTGGCCTCGATGCTAAACCACTCAATTACTGCAGGGAATTTGTTTAGACTACCAATCCAGTAAGTTTCTTTATTTGTGTCTTCCAAGACAGCGCACAACTTAACATCGTCCCCATTCTCAACAAGGTAGTTTTTATACTCCTTGTTATTGACAATCACAACAATATAAACATCTTTAAGTGTAATTCCGCTGCTCAAGGCCTCAAGCCTTGCATTAATCTTGCTGAGCCAATCGTTTGCTTTCTTTGTATCCAATTTTCCCTTGTTTGCCTCAATCAAATTTTTCAGCTCAACTAACTTGCTTGCTGACATTGTTTCAATATCCTTTGCCTTTTTCTCAACGATTGCTGCAGGACTGTAACATTTCTGCTCATCCTTATCCCATATGCAATCAAGACTGCAAGTGTTTTTCTCGCAATCATTCTGAGTTTTGAAAAATCCATAATACTCTTTCATATTGAAACCCTCTCCCTTGACAGCTCCTATTAGTCCAGGAAGCCAAGAAGTAACTGCACCAAACCATGGCTCTTTCCAGATAGCATCGCTGCAGCTATCAGGACAATCTTTGCATTTATTTTCCACAGAATCCCACCAGCAGCCTATGTGCTTAATGCATTCAGCCCTGCCTCTCTTAGTGTAGTCGCTACATTTCACCTTGCCGGTCTTGACCTCCTCTACGTTGTAATATTGTGCTATTGCATTGTATATTGCTATCGCAATATCTCTTTGTTTTGCGGGGTTTGTCAAAAGACCCAAGTCCTTGGAATTGCTCATATATCCTGTTTCAATCAATATCGCCGGAATATCCTCGTCCTTTAATGTTTCCAAAAGTCCAAAATTAACGAAAAATTTAACGCCGTTATCTCTGAGTTTTGGTATTCCCAGTGTTTCTGAAACCTCTGCTGAAGCGAACTTGGCTAACCTATCGCTTTTCTCAAACCTCTTGCTTTTATCATTGCAGTCCCCGCGAGAGCAATAAGTATAGTTAAGCCCTTCATCTTCTCTTCCTAAAGATATAGGATTTTTGCAGTCGCTGCACAAGATCCATGTCTCTGTCCCGCTAACCTCGTTGTTTGTAACTTTGTTTGAATGTATCGAGATGAACATATCTGCTTTCTCCTTTTCAGCCAATTTGGCCCGGCCCTCGGCAGGCGCTTCATCCTTGCTTCTTGTCAATATAACATTAACTCCTCGCGATTTCAGCAATTTTTCCAGTTCAAGTGCAATTGCAAGATTGATGTCTTTTTCATCAAAATCCCCTACTTGTGCTCCAGGATCCCTTCCTCCATGGCCTGGGTCAATCACTATTTTCGCTTCTTTCATTGATGCTGGAGGCTCAGCTGGCTCAACGATTTTTTCAGGCAGAACACAACAAACTTTCCCTTCTACCTTGTCAATAAACTCTCCTGACTGCACGCTGCCGCCTTTGCTATTGCATTCCTCCTGTGTAAGCCACACACCAGGACAAGATTGCAGTGCCTTTTCAGCCTCGTAAACCTGGAGCTGAGCATAGATTCTCGCTCTCATGCCAAGAAGCTGAGCAACACCCCAGTCTGCCCTCGCCTTTTCATCGCTCCTCGCACACAATCTCGAGGCTTCTCTGAAATCCGCGACAAGAGGCTGTATCTCACTCTTGTCCATGCTTTTGATTTTTTCCTCGATACTTTTCTTCTGTACCCTGAGTGCGCTGATGTCAAGAGCATTGACCTCTTGGATGAACTTGTCAACATTCACCTTGACGCTTACAAGCTTGGATTCTGCTTCTGTAATTTTATTCTGGCTTTTTTCAAGGGTGTCAAAGCCCTCTTTCTCAATTACATCTACAATATCTTTCTTCTCCGCTTCTGTCATAATCTCTTTTTTTATCCCCAAGTCGCTAACTGCATTTTCAATGCTCTTTGTATCAAGCCAGCAACCGACATCTGGGCTGTCACAATATCCTATTTTTTTCCACCTCTCAGGCTCAGTGCTTTGCCCAGGTCTCAGCGTAGAACACACTCTAATTACTCCTCGTTTGTAGATTGCCGGCTCCAGAGCACGTTCAACAGCGCTCTGTATATTCAATGTCGCAGTTGGAATTATCGTTGGCGTGCCCGACACGCACTCCTTGGATGTCTTGACATCCTTAGTGGCTTGCTGCTCAATATAATAATTCTGTAGCTCCTCGAGGGCAAAATTGGTTGTGGCTTGGCCGAACCCACAAATGTCTTTCCCATTCAAATTGATACAAATTTCCTTGTAGCCGCTCGGCGCCCTGAAATCCGGGGTCATGCTGATGTACTCGCCAGCAGGCAGATATCCGAAGGCATTAGGAACATAATACTGTGGCGGCGGCTGATAGTAGCCAGCCGCGCTCGGCGTCCTTAGGTAGACATTGTAATAAACTCCTTGGTCGCGTCCCGCCCATATGTGGAAAAACACCTTGTAATGAGACTCTGGCGAAGGCCCGCCCATCTCTGTCTCGTCAAACCATGCCATTGCCTGCGTCGGAGATTCGGGCGTGCTTATTTCTTCCCAGAATTTGGCCTGTGTAGGATAAACAATGCTCATGTATCTCTTGCAGACCTCGCTCCCTATTTGCGCAGTGCTCCTTGCCTTGAAAGCCTGCTTGGAAGTCACGCCATAATAATCAGTGAAATAACGAACAGCATCAATAGACTGCTGCCATGATTCGCTGAACAATGCATACTCGCCGCCGCCCTTGTGCGTAAGCGATTCGGTCAGCGCCGGCAGCCCAGCACGGATGAAAGGATCGAACTGCCGCCAGAAGAATTCGCAGATATAAATCGACATTACCTCATCGCAAATGCCTACTGTCTTGCCCGAATCAAGTTGCTCCTGTAAACAATCTCTGCCTGACTTGAGTATGGAAATGAAATTGTCAAGCCCGGCATGGACACCCGTCAGGCAGATTGGGACAAGCACGCCGCGGCCGTTCTCGAAATTAGGCCAGCACAGCATCAAGCTTCCAATGATGCCAGAGCCAATCACATTATCTACAGGCATCCTGCCGCCGAAATCGCATCTCGAAGGAGGGCACATCACTGGGTCGCACAAATTGAACATGATGCGACAATCACCCGGAGACATGAAATCCTCGCACTGCATGGCAGGAATCGCACTCGGTGGCTTGCCCAAAGTAAACTCTCCGCAGCCTTTGGTGTCTATTTTTCTTTTGCCCTGAGTGTATTCATTGATGGCATTTCTTGCACATCTCTTTGCCAAATCAACTATTTGCTGCGATCCCGAAGGCGAAAGCGGTGGAATATCAGGCACAGCGCCCGTAACCAAAGCAACTTGAGTGCAACAATCATCTCCTTTAGGCCCCTGGCTGTGGTCAAAATTAGGAACACCGTCAACGCCAACGTTACAAATCCAGAAAACATTTATGTCAGCATTCTCTTTCCATGCAACTAAAGCACCTTCAAGGCCGGTGTAGGTTGTTGCCATATACCATCCGTTCCTCCTGTCGACAGGCATCAGGGCCACAAAACCTTTTAGCGTCCCTGTTTCCCAAAAGGTTATCTCATTCCTATACGGGCTCTTGATCTCGTTATTGTTGCACAAGGTTATATCAATCTCCTCGACGTGCGAGAACTTGAGCTCAGAGAGTTTTTGCGCCAAGCTTGGGCTTGTCTGTTCTGTCCACACTGCTCTCTGCCCTGCACTCTCGATAATCCTTATCCGATTTTCTTGCTCCTGTATCCCATAAAGTTCTTTGATGGCAAATTTGCCATCTCCTTCTGCAGAAACAATCGCAATATAATAGCTTCCAGCATGGTAGAAATAAGCGAATCTCTTGTCTCTCTGCTCTGCAATCTCTAGAGGCAGCTTGTCTGAAAAGTCCCTAACATAATATATCGGCGCCTTGATCGCCTTGTACTCCCCTGGAACAACAACAGCGTCTATTCCCAAAACATCCTTGAGCGCCTCAGCCGGAACTCCTTCATTGATAACCTTTGAATAGCCGCTCAATTTTCCATAAGTCCCTCTCAGGACTTCTTGGCATAATGCAGATTCGCTAATCTCCCTTTGCGTCTTGCTCTTGCATGTGTTGTAGAGCTCAAGGGTAGAGTACAAATCCTTGACATCGTCCTTGAACATTGCGTTTTTGTCGTGAAGAAATCCAATGTTTTCCTTTATCTCTCTCGTATCAACATAATGGTTCTTTAGCTCAGCGTACTCATCTTTTCTCCTCTCAAACTCCTGCGCCCCGATTTTGCTAATCAGAGCATTTATATCGCTGAATTCTCTGCCACCAAAGATGATAGGGCCATCAGCAAGACTTATCTTTTTCAGCTCTTTCTGCTGGTATATTCTCCCGATGTTTTCTAACTCACTAGGAAATTTGCTTGATGCAGCATCCATGAACTTCTCTTCATCAACGCTTTTGCTCAGCCCGAACAATCCGCCGCTGGTTGTGACGCCTTCTGTCTCCTTGACTTGCTTGACGAAAGAATTTGCCTTTGTCAGGGAAGATTTTACCATATCCACATCCTTCTCAATCGCGCTCTCCCTTTTCCTATAACAGTCTGAAATGCTCACTGCCCCAATCTTCTGCCTGTAATCTGCATTTGCACACGTAGCGCTCCAGGTTTTCATCACTATCTTCCTTGCCGCAGCTTCGCCGCCCAAGCCAGTAACAAAATTTTTGGCCCAAAGCGCTCCTGCCCCGACATAGCATGCCGTTTTCCACGTCTTGACAACCCTCGTCAGTTTGTCCCTTATTCCCTCGAGCTTGCTTATCTTGCTATCCAGACTCGAGATAAGCTCTCTTGTCTTGTCTGGGCTTAGTTTAATTGCCCTTTTCTCTATGCCAATTACTACACTGAGATTAGCCTCTGTCTCCCTCTCAGCTTCCAGAGGCAACACAGTCACTTTCGCTTCTTTTCGTATCGTGGTGCTTATCAGCTCTACATTTTTCTGGTCTAAATATTTCCGTGAACCTGCTGCAACTATTTCAGTGTGCCCTGTCCTGTTTTGCAAAGATACTGCATTTTCAGATATCGCAACAATTTCCCAATCTCCTATCTCGTCGCCAATGCCATAAACCCCGAACACATCATCAACCTCCAAGTCAGCTGACAGGACAGCCAACGATGGCTTCTCGACCGATACAAGTTGTATGAAATAATTCCCACTGGGCCTCGAAAGAGTAACAGTGTTGTCGCCGCCCATGGCTATTGCTCGCCTCAACTCTTCCCTTGCCTCCTCTACTTCTGCGATAATCTCGGCCTCGTCATAATCAGAATACTTGTCGATAAGCTCGCGCAACAAGTCGGCCTGGTCCACTTTCTTGTGCAATTGGCCGGCCAGGTTAGCTGCTGCATGCAATGCTATAACGCCGTAATACGTTCCTTCGGGATGCTGTTTTGTAGCATAAGCATAAGCCACGTCCCGATATTCCTGTATAGCCTCCTTGTAGATTTTTTCAATCTCGTCAGAATAATAAACTTGTTCAGGCCCGCTGATTTCTTTTATGCTTACTGTTATGCCCTCAACCTGAATAGCTACTCCTTTTTTCACAATATAAAACCTGCCTATTTGCTTAGCCACGTTCTCGTCTCTTTTTTCCAATTCTTCTTT